>JAVCCE010000058.1 GCA_030765645.1 Candidatus Hinthialibacter antarcticus
GTTCGATCTTTACCGGATGAGAATGCCATATCGAAATTGGCGATGGATTTTCCGTCATTGGTGTAGCGAATCTCTGGATCGTTTCCAAGATTTCCAGCCAGTACGCATGTGTTGAGCATAGTGATTAACTCCTCCTAACGTCGAAGAATGAATAGCAGTAGTAGTACGAAAACTGCGGTGAATGAAACGGGCAGAATCAAATGTGAGATGCTTTCAGCCAGCAGCAACGTGATGGAATTGAGTTGGACGAATGCGAAGTGAAGCAGCGGTAGGAACAACAATGCGGGAATACACAACATCAGCCAGTAATAGAGGCATATTTTTAGTAGATTTCGCAGCGTACGTCTTGGACTGAGCGTGTATTCGATGGAGGGAATGGTGAAACGTAGCGATTCTAAGATTTGAAAAACGGGATTTTGTTGCAGGAAATTTGGGTCAACTTGCGGTGGTAGCAGTGGTAGATTTTGCTTGGGTTTTGCTTGCATTCATAGTCACCTCCTGAGAGTTTTCAGCCGCTTTGCGCGTTTCTAATGCCAAGATAGACGCCAAGTATCAATGAGACGGCGATTCCGGCGATAAACAGCCCCTTCAAAAACGCATTGGAGCGCTCTAATTGGATGATCTGCTCGGTATGCTGGTTGATCTTCGCTGACAGCGACTCGAATTGAGACTCCAGGACGGTCAGTTGCTGGATTTGCGTGGTGATGGTGGTGGATTGCGAGTCGTTTTGCGGTGTTTCGTTGGTAGGTTGCTTGCTGCATGAAGTGAGACAAATGAGACAGAAAATCAGTGAAAATGCTCGAAAACTACGGACATCGGGTGGCTTTAAGACGTTCATTCATACATAACCTCCTGAAAATTGGAATGATGATTAGGGTTTAATATATATAGTGGATGACGAGATTTAACAGATAGGATTAACGGGCTGAGCAGAAAAAAGAGAATCTTGGACAAATCCTTTAAATGGAATTGATACATAATTTTTGGGTACTGGCTGGATTTCCACTCTGTGAGCCTCCTCTACTTTAGTTGAAGGTAGTATAGGAAGGGAAAGCATGTTTTGCTTTCCCTTCCAACTTAATACCGATTTGGAATCTTTAATTATTGGGTAAAACTCTGATGCTTTCTGCAAACAGAGAGTCAACCAATTCGTCGCCGTCGCTGTCGAACAGTTTGACATGCACTGCCGCACTGTCTCCAGACTGAACCTCAATTTTGTCCGTCAGTCGCGAACGAATGAGCGTCGTTTCATTAATACGAATGGGAATACCTGAAAGGATCAGTTCACCTGCGTCGAGATCAATGGAATCAACCACGCCTCGAATTCCGCCTTCGTCTTCATCCAGGATGCGATGCACGTCGTCCATCACGCGGACGGTCAATGCCTTGATGATTGCTCCTTCGTCTGTTTCGACAATTTCACCGACTAACGATACCCGTTGTCCTGCTTCAATTACAACTTCTTGATCGGGATCGTCTATTGAGAACCAATGTACATATTGCAACTCGGCCTCAGAGGCGTCGATGACAAATGCACCATTCAGAACTGAAAACATCAATTCTTGCACTTCGGTTACTGTAGCCGTCAGTTGAATTTGCCCTTCTTCCAACAATGGGCCGAAGTGATTTCGAGTTGCTGATTCGATATTTCCGAAATGGCCGTGACCGCCATGACGCCAATTTCCATGACCTCTACCGCCCATCATGCCGCCGAACTGGCGAGCGCCATTTAATTCATTGAATGAATCGCAAATGCCATCGCCGTCTTCATCGCGAAAATTAAATTGAGAATTTTCTGATGGCGCCTCAATAACGCGTTGATTATTGAGTTCAGGCCCGAAAACGCGAATACGGTTGTGTCCAAATCCTTGAGCGGATGCGTCTGCGGATGCGAACAACAGCCCCAAGGCCATTCCAAATGCGAATAAGGCGTACATTTTCCTCTGCATGTTTTACTCTCCTGTTTGCAAGGTTGATGATTCACGGAGCAACGACGTTCGAACGTAAGTTGCGGCCCTGTAAAAAGGAATGCGTGAGTAGAGTGTTTGGTTTACGCAGCAGGCAAAAAATCAGGGGATGTGTTGAGAAAACGAGAGGCCGCCGCCGAAACTGCCTAAATCGCCCACGCTGCGAAGTCCATTGCTTGGTTGGTAGCAGGCGTCTTTATAAAGAGAACCGATTCCCGGCAAAGGACATAGCGCAAGGCTTGAATCTACTTCATCCGGGCCGAAACTAGTGACGCCGTATCCTCGAATTGGATTTCGGGGGGGAACCATAAAATGAGAGTAATCATAGTAGCCATAGCCAAAGACGCTTGGTGAAGAATTGATGTCTAATGAAACGGTTTGGTTGATCGCCTGCGCAGTGGATTGGGTAAACGTATCATTTAATAGTGTTGCGTCGTCTGGAAGGTATGCGCCCAGCAACGGCTGTAACGCTTCCTGTGCATCGTAATTGGTCATAAAACGAGTGGGCGGTTCGCTTGAGCCGTATGGGTACTTACCCTGATCGATAGCAAAGGCTTCAATAGCACTAGAAACTTGGCGGAGATTGTTTTGCGTTTGTGCGATGCGGGCTTTAAGGATCGCGTCGCTGGCAACGGGGATTGTAATCGCGCTGAGAATGCCAAGGATCGCAACAGAGACAAGCAGTTCATTGAGAGTGAACGCTTTCTGATCCTGATTCCACCGAAGATGCCGTATTGAGCGACTCATGATATCCTATTGTATTGTGAGTGGTTCCATTTGTAAACAATAGATTCGAACAATAACTGGATGAAAGCATATCCAAAAAATATTTTTTATCGAGTAAACCCAAAGCGAACGCCAAGCATTCAATTGTATAGATGCAATGTAGACGAAAGGATCAACAGAGTGGCGGTTTCCGGTCAAACGCTTTCAATGGACGCTCAACCGCTGGAACAACAGAGTCTTATGCTACACGCTCTTTCAGATGAAGAACTGGTTGAACGCTCAAAACAGGGCGATCGGGAAGCATTCAGCCAACTGACCGGACGATATTTAAATATGATTTTCGCCGTTGCGTTGTCTATTTCCCGAAATCGTGAAGACGCCGAAGACGCCTGCCAGGATGCGATGATCAAAGCGTTTCATCACATTCGTACGTTGCGCGACGCCCGGAAAGTCGGCGGTTGGCTTCGCAATATTGTCAAACAGGTAGTGTACGGAAACTATCGCAAGCAATCGCGCTTTTGGAATTTTTTGGACGGATTCACTTTGCAAGCAAAATCAGACGCATCTGCAATCGAGTTTTCAAATGATCAAAAAATTTATCAGCAGCAACTCTTTGATTTTGCCATCGCCAGTCTGTCAACCAAGGCGCGAGAGATTGTTCTGATGCATTACATGAGTGAACTGAGTTGCGAGCAAATCGCGACGCAAGTTGGAATTAGTTCAGGCGCCGTAAAAAGCCATCTACACAAAGCGCGCAGCAAAATGTTAAAGGCGCTCGCAGAGATTGGCGTTCAATCACTGGATGAAATGTAAGGCAATACAATGACGAACAGCCGAGAAAATAAAATGGACAAAACCGCTCAAGCCTTTGAGAGTGAAGACGAATTGCTTGCTCGCCTAGGCCGAGCGATGGCGCCCGACCCGGAGCGCTTTCAAAACATGCTGCTTGCAAGGCTGAATCAAGAACGCATCCGGCCCTCGCGTGAATTGGATACTCGCCGTATCGGCTGGTTTTCCGTCACAACTCCCAGTGTAGCGTACGCCTCTGTCGCACTGGTTGCAATGATATCCATTGCCGTCTTGTTGTCATCTCAATATGCAACGAAGCCCGTTGCGAATGTCGTCGCCTCAATCGGCGAAACCAATCTCGCCGATGTCTTGCAACCGGGAGAAACGATCCAGACCATGAATGACGGCCAAGCCAGTTTGCTTTTAACGGACCATTCGCTGCTTCGTTTTGATAACGATACCTCTGCGATCATAGAGGGGCGCCGTCAAGTGAAATTAACGAATGGGCGGCTGTATGCGGAAGTGGCGCGATCTTCTCAAGCGGAACGGTTTCAAATCACAGCGCAAGACGTACAGATCATCGTTCTTGGAACGGCGTTTGAAGTCGAAACCAATCAAGATGGAACATCCGTGAAGGTGACGGACGGCACAGTAAGGGTTTCTTGGGCCAGTCATGAAGAAATTTTAAACGCAGGCGACTCGATCACGATTTCAAAAGGAAATATGGTGCCGTCTAAGACCACCGTGAAAAAAGTTGCTCCTGATTGGATTGAAAATCTTGCAAAGGCCGAACAACTCAATCCTGTCATCCAGGCTATGCAGAAACACTTCCCCAGTCGATCTATGAATCTCAAATCGACTCCTTGAAAGGAAGTTAATGCAATTTATTTTCAGCATTCTCTTTTTTCTTTGCATGATGCATACGGTATTTGCAAGTACACCTCAACCGTTCGCTGGCTTTGAGATTAAACCTCTTGATATCTCCGTCGATTTAGTAACCGGTCTCTACAACTCGCCGGAAGGAATTGTCGCCTGCGACCGGGGACAAGGCGCGTTGCTGTTGTTTCCTCCGAACCGCCCCGCTCAAATTTTGTTTAACAATCTAAATACTCCCGTCGATGTATCAAAATTGGGAAACGAATGGTTGGTCTTACAGGAAGAATCGGGATCGCTGATTGTAGTCGATGCGTCAACATCAAACCAAAGAATAATCGCATCAGGATTCCAGCATCCATCTGCGTTTGCATTGGATGAAAATGGTCGCGCATACGTCGTTGAATTCGACACCGGGTTTCTATTTCGAATTGAACTTGATACCGGGGAAATAGAGCAAGTCGATGTGTTTTTCGATAAGCCATCAGACGTGGTTTTTGTTCCGCCCAATAGATTAATCGTCGCCGATCAAATTAGTCTTGATGGACGCGGCGGATCCGTCTACACAGTCAATACGCAAGGTCAGATTATTGATGTTGACCGTCGCGTCACTGACCCAACAAGTTTGGCTATTTCGGATTCTGGAGAACTGTACGCTACTTCGTTTTTTATTCGGGAACACCAAATGGGGCATTCAAATCAAAATAACAAAGGCGGCGTCATACGCTTTGGTTCGTTTGGGCGACCAGAGGTTGTCGCCGACAATTTGATCGGTCCGACAAGCTTATTATTTGAGAAGGACGGTAGTTTGGTTGTGCTGGAAGAGCCGACCGATTCCCTCTATCGCTATTCACCGACAGGACAACGAACGGTCATTACTGAAGGGTTCTCTCGCATCCAACAAGCCGTTAGAAACACGAATGGAGCAATTGTCACAATTGAAGGCGGTCTTTTCGAACGGCTGCGAACATCACACGGAGGGGTTTCTCATCAAACATGGGCTGAGCCTGAATTTGGAAATTGGGAAAGAGCCGCTCTTGCCTCTGATGGAATTGGAAATGTTTATCTCTCTGAACCGTTTCTTTCTCATATCCATGTCTTTGACTCTTCTGGCAATCAAACGGAGACCTTCAGTGGCATCGTTCCATTTTACATGGCGGGTATTCCATCAGGAGGCGTTTATGCGTTCACTCAATCGGGAAATGCAACCTTTATGACGAGGCTAGGGACTGTCGCAAACCCAATAACCATTCGCTTGGATTTAAACTCCGTCTTTACCGCTTGCGTTGTGCGCCAAGACAACAATCTTCTGATGGCGTTATCAAGCGGCGAGTTATCTGTTCTATCCCCTGAAGGAAATAAAATTTCAACGCTTTTGGCAGATCAACCAGGATTTCACTTCAGTTCAATCGTCACAGATTCTTCATCAGACAATACTGTTTGGTTGCTGGAGGGAAATCAGAAAGAAATATATTATTTGAATCGCAATAACCTTCTACAACCTGTTGCTCAATTAACTGAGAATGGCGTTTTGCTTACCGACCCTGAAGGCGTATTATTTCTCTCCGAATCGGGAAAACGTTTTATCATCAAACCTGAACAAACAAAAATCCATAATTGGACAATTCACTAAACGGTTCACTGTGAAATTTTTTCTTTTCTTCGATTCGTTTTCACAGTGATAATGAACCCCCAAAACTGTAGGCAGATAACAGCAATAATTCCAATCCAGAAAAACCATTGAAATAGAAAAGCCTTTCGAGCATCCAACATATATACAAAAATGAACGAATGAAGTACAACAAGCCAAAAGACGCTATAGACAGATTGTTGGACGAATTTCCAAGAGGATGTTCCCAAAAGTTTCTCAGAATAACGATTTGACGTAACTGAAAGGACAACCATTCCCAATAGAGCGACTAGGCCGATCCAATTACTCGCATGCGCGGTTTGTTTTAGCAGTTCGCCTTCTTCATTGAAAAAAAAGCGCAGGAGATTCCATTTAAGGTGCAGTTGAGCGAGCAAGCCTATATGGATGAAGCTTGTGATTGCAAACCATAAACCGATGTCCCGCCGCCAGGGAATCAAAAACTTGAATTTAGGCGATATTCGCACAAGCGGGCCGATGATCAACGAAAAACACAGCAGCACGAAAGAGACATCCGCCCACGCCCGGTTAATCTGATGGCTGAAAGGAATTCCAGACTTTGACCAGAAAAAAAGCAAATAAAGAAGATACGATGCAACCCCTAATATGGCATTTTGAAGAAAAATCCGCAGCCATTCATTTGAAACAGCTAATACTTAATCTGACATTATCCGATTAAAAAATGCATCTGACTATGACTACGCAAGTGCGAAATTTGAAGAACTTTGGGCGCTTTCAGTTGATGTATCAGAGCCTTATCAAGATGTTGTGATCAACCGCTCTCCCTTTGCCAATTTCACTCCATACGAACTTTATCTGAAGTTTCTTTATGAATATTTCAAGAACGAATTGAATCGTGAAGAACTTGATGATATTTATGTTCCAGAGGGTTTTAAGCGTCTTAAATATCAGGAAGAAGCCGTACTAAGCGCCAAGAAAGTATTGGAAGAGTATGGGGGCATTTTTTTATCTGATGTTGTTGGCCTTGGCAAAACCTATATGGCGGCGCTGTTGGCTCAGCAAATCAATGGGCGTTCTCTCGTTATCGCTCCTCCTCATTTATTGGATAAACACAACCGTGGGTCATGGCCGAATGTCTTTGGTGATTTTCGCGTTCCGCATACGGATTTTGAATCAATCGGGAAAATTGAAGACCTGTTGAATCGAGACATTTCGAAATATACCAATGTCTTCATTGATGAATCTCACCGCTTCCGAACAGAGACCAAAACCTATGAGATGCTCGCGCAGATTTGTCGGGGTAAGCGGGTGATCCTGGTTTCTGCAACGCCGTTAAACAATAAGCCTAGAGACATATTGAGCCAGATTAAGTTGTTTCAAACGGGGAAAAACAGCACCATTCCCAACGTGCGGAATTTAGAAGCCTTTTTCTCGCGCCTTGAGAAAAACCTGAATGGCCTGGACCGACAGAAAGATCGCGAGCGTTATTTCATAGTCGTTCAGAGCAATGCACAGAAAACCCGCGACCAAATATTGAAGTTTCTCATGGTTCGGCGTACGCGCAACGAAATCATGAAATACTACGGCGACGACTTAAAACTTCAGGGGATGAAGTTCCCGGATGTGGCTGATCCGCATCCTCTCTTCTATCAACTTAATCAAAAAGAGAACGATATTTTTTTGCAGACGATTCAACTGTTAACAGTTGATTTTAAATACGCTCGTTATGTGCCTTTGGCCTACTATGAGGGCAAACGTGAACAACGGGAGATACAGGGACAACGAAACCTTGCCCAATTTATGAAGATTCTCTTTGTCAAACGGCTTGAAAGCAGTTTCTATGCTTTCCGCCACACGCTTGACCGTTTTATCAATACGTATGAACGCGTCATCGAGGAGTTTCATAATGGCGCCGTCTATATCAGCAAAAAGCATATCAACAAGATTTTTGAACTCTTAGAAGCGGGCAACTCTGAAGCAATTGAGGAATTAGTTGAGAATGAAAAAGCAGAGCGCCTGAACGCAGATGATTTTTCTGACAACTTCATCATCGATTTAGAAAATGATCTTAAGATTCTTAAGAAAATCAAAAAACTTTGGGTGCAAATCAAACGCGACCCCAAGTGGGAGGCGTTTTGTGATCAATTGAGATCGGATGAGGATCTAAAGGAAAATAGATTAATTATCTTCACCGAATCAAAAGAAACCGCAGAGTATTTGCAAGAGAAATTAAATAGCGAAACCAAAAATCGCATTCTCTTATTCACAGGCGGCTCTCATGATTCCGTGCGTAAAGAAGTGATTGCAAACTTTGACGCTCGCGCCTACAAACCAAAAAGCGATTACCGGATTCTTGTTTGTACCGAAGTGTTATCAGAAGGCGTCAATCTTCACCGCGCCAATGTGGTGATTAACTATGACATCCCCTGGAACCCGACCCGTCTGATTCAACGCGTAGGCCGCGTGAACCGCGTCGATACGGAGTTTCCGAAAATCCATACCTATAATTTCTTCCCCACCGAAGAGAGCAATGACATTATCAAACTCAAAGAAGCGGCGGAGGCGAAAATTCACGCCTTTATCGAGATGTTGGGCGCTGACGCCCGCTTGTTGACCGAAGGCGAGGAAATCAAATCTCACGACTTGTTCGCTAAGTTGAACTCAAAAGAAACCATCACGGGCGAAAATGAAGACGAAGATAGCGAACTCGAATATCTCGCTGAAATCCGCGAGGTGCGCGATAACGAACCAGAGTTATTTACCCGCATTAAGCGCTTGCCCAAAAAAGCCCGCTCAACCCGGCTGGCGCCATCACACTTGGATATCCCTCCAAAAGGATTTCCCGCTCTGTTGACGTATTTCAGAAAAGGGAAACTCGATAAGTTCTTCCTGGCGAACTTACAGAGCAGTGCAGCGGCTGAGTTGGGCTTTACCGACGCGGCCAAAGTTCTCAAGCCTACCAGCAACAATGAAAAGCGACGTAAAATCCACAAGGATTTTTATGATTTGCTCAACAAGAATAAAAGCGAATTTGATTATGCAACCAGTTCGGAAGACGACGAAAAAAGCGCGTCAGTCAAAGGCGGAAAGAACGACGCATATATTTTGAAACGCCTGAAGGCCAGGGAGATTCAGAAATATCACGGGTTCACGGATGAAGATGAATTGTATATTGAGAGAGTGAAACAATTATTACTCAATGGGGCTTTGCCGCGTCCGACGACAAAGCGCTTGGCGGCGGCGCTGAAAAAAGAGGCGGAACCGCTCAAAGTGTTAGGAATTCTCAAGCGCGACATCCCAAAAGAATTCTTTTTTGAGACGCCCGCACAACAATCGTCAAACCCATTTGCGCCCCGTGAAGTGATCTTATCTTCGTATCTGGTGAAAGAATAATGGACAAAACTCAGGCGAGACAACTTGTCACTGAAACATTTACCCAATCGTTTGATAAAGGGCGCTTTCGGCATTTCATTCTCAATATTCTCAACCAGATTGATGAAAATAAAAAAACGGCGGTGAATAAGCAGCACATCAAAAAAGCGTTTCGAGACCATGTGGCGCGTAGCGAACGTCTTGGAACCTACACCTCGCCCGATGGCGGCAAACTTGATGTCTTGATCGTTTCACTAACACAAGGCTCAAAACTTGAACGCGCCCGCACCGCTATCCGTAATTTTGTCGCCGACCATTTGATTCAGCGCGACAACAAAGACGCCGCCCTGGTTGCGTTTGTCTCTCCCTCAGAAGACCAGTGGCGGTTCTCTTACGTCAAGATGGAATACGCCACCGTAAAGAAAGAGTCGGGCGACATTGGCGTCGAGAAGCGCTTGACGCCCGCCAAACGCTTTTCATACATCGTGGGCGAAGGCGAGAGTTGCCACACCGCGCAGGCCCGTTTTATTCCGTTATTGTAAGACACCAAAGAAGACCCGGCGCTTGCTCAGATTGAAGAGGCATTTAGCGTCGAGGCCGTCACCAAAGAATTCTTTATGAAGTACGCCGAGCTATTTAACAAACTCAATGATGAAATTGAGAAGATCAAAAAGAAAGACAAAGCCGTCCGCGATGAATTCAAAAACAAAAATATCAAGACAGAAGACTTCTCAAAAAAACTGATGGGGCAAATCGTCTTTCTTTACTTCCTGCAAAAGAAAGGCTGGCTGGGCGTCGAAAAAGGCAAGCAATGGGGGACGGGGCCGCATAACTTCATGCGCCGCCTGGCGACTGGCGAGTATGGCACGTATAAAAACTTCTTCAATGACAGGCTCGAACCACTGTTTTATGACACCCTCGCCAGCGACCGCGGGCACGAAGCCTATTGTGAAATCTTCAAACGGCGCATCCCCTTTCTCAACGGCGGATTGTTTGAACCGCTGGGCGACTATGACTGGAAGAAGACCGACATCGTCATTCCAGACCGTTTGTTTATCAATGACGACTTTGTCGAAGAAGGGATATTCGGCACGGGCGTTTTGGATGTGTTTGACCGCTATAACTTTACCGTCAACGAAGCCGAGCCGCTCGAAAAAGAAGTGGCGATTGACCCCGAAATGTTGGGCAAGGTCTTCGAGAACCTGATCGAAGAAAACCGCCGCAAAGGCCTGGGGGCGTTTTATACGCCGCGTGAGATCGTCCACTATATGTGTCAGGAATGCCTCATCAATTATCTCGACACGGCCTTGAGCAAACAAAGCGTTGACGTTCCCCGTGAAGAGATCGAACAGTTCATACACATGGGAGAGCAAATATCCCCCTATGATTCTGATGATTTCAAAACAATACACTATAAATTACCCAAGGGTATAAAAGATAACGCCCGCCTGATTGATGAGACGCTGACCGCTATCACCGTGTGCGATCCGGCGGTAGGTTCGGGCGCGTTTCTGGTGGGGATGTTGACCGAGATCGTCAAAGCGCGGCTGTCTCTTACGCCCCATTTTAACGACGTACATGACCGCGTTGCTTATTTCTTTAAGCGTGACGCGATACAGAAATCGTTGTATGGGGTAGACATCGACGCGGGCGCGGTCGAAATCGCCAAACTGCGCCTGTGGTTCTCGCTGGTGGTTGACGAAGAAGACGTCAAGCAGATCAAGCCGCTGCCCAACCTCGACTATAAAATCGTTGAAGGCAACTCGCTGATCGGGCTGGAAACAGAAGCAAACCAGATTACCTTCATCGAAGATGACTTAAGCGAATTAGAAAAACTAAAACGTCAGGAATTTGATGAAACCAATCATAAAAAGAAACTTGATTTGAAGAAGAAGATTAACGATGAATTAGACATACTAACCAATGGTAAAAGAATATTCGACTATTCCATTTACTTTTCAGAAGTCGTGCAGGGGCAATACGGGTTTGACGTCATCATCGGCAATCCTCCTTATGTTCGTCAAGAAAAAATTAAGGAATACAAACCCCAACTGAAAAAGCAATTTAATTGCTATACTGGCGTTGCCGACATCTATGTCTATTTTTATGAGAAAGGCTACAACCTTCTGCGCAAGAACGGCGTACTCGCCTTTATCACCTCAAACAAATACATGCGGGCGGGCTACGGCGAAAAACTGCGGGAGTTTTTAGCGGACAAGGCCCAAATTTTGCAACTGATCGACTTTGGCGACGCTCCGGTGTTTGAAGCCACCGCCTACCCCAGCATAATTGTTTTGAAAAAAGAGAAGACTCGCGAGCAAGTCAAAGCGCTCAACTGGGAGCGCGAACGCCCCGTTTCGGAATTTGAGAGCGTGGTCCATACCAACACGTTTTTTATCGAACAACGAAAACTCACTCCCGACGGTTGGCGCATTGAGTCGCCCTTTGCGATTAAACTCTTTGATAAGATACGCGCCGCCGGGCAACCCCTGGGCGAGTATGTCAATGGGAAATTTTATCGAGGCATCTTGACCGGATTGAACGAAGCCTTTGTGGTAGACCGCGCCACCCGCGACGCATTAATCGCCGAACACCCCTCTTCGGAAGACGTGCTCAAGCCCTTCCTGCGCGGCAGAGACGTAAAACGCTGGTGCGTGGATTCGAAAGACTTATGGCTGATCTATATACCTTGGCATTTTCCACTTCATTTAAAATCAAACATCAAAGGAGCGTCAGAAGAAGCAGAAAAAGCATTTAAAAAGCAATATCCCGCAATTTACAGGTACTTATTGAATTTTAAGGACAAACTTGCAGCCAGAAATCAAGCTGAAACTGGAATACGGTATGAGTGGTATGCTTGTCAGCGTTGGGGCGCAGAGTATTGGCGAGAATTTGAAAAACCGAAGATTATTTACCCTGATATAGCTAAAAAGCCTGAATTTTCTTATGATCCCGATGGGTACTTATTAGCTAACACTTTATATTTAATACCAAGTGATACAACCGTACTTTCAGGTTTTCTAAACAGCAAAGTTCTTTTCTGGTATTACACAAAATTAAGTTCGCAAATCAGAGGAGATTTTGTTCGGTTTATTGCGCAGTATGTATCACAGTTACCAATTTCAACCACAAATGATACCAAGCAAATAGAAAAGCGGGTTACAAAAATCCTCGACATCAAAGAAGATAACCCCGTGGCGGATGTGACTGAACTGGAACAAGAAATCAATGAACTCGTCTATAAACTCTACGGGCTGACCAAAGGCGAGATTAAGTACATCGAAGAGAGCGTGTAGCCGGATTATCATTGCTTGAACTGATGTAGTCACGAAAAAGAGGACTGGACCATTCGATGATTGAGAACCTATTACAAATTCACCAAGACCGCTTTGTAGATTCTGCGTTTTTGCTTCAACCCGCTTTATTCACACATTATTCTGGCAACCACTATAAAACATAAATCTCGACTGAGGTTCGCTTGACCGCAGGTTTTTGTCTGTGAGACAATGGTATTTAATTTCATCGCAGCGTTGGATGCAATCAGACACAGGCCGATCTCTGGAGGAACAGAATGAAACAACAAGGCTTTTTAACTATCACCCGTCGCGGTTTTTTAGGAACAGCCGCCGCAACATTGTTTGCGCAACCCGCGTTTGTGCAGGCCGCGAGCAAACCCAACTCAAATTTCAACGGCGTGCAGATTGGTACGATTACCTATAGTTACCGGGGGATGCCCGGAAGCGCCGAAGACATTCTGAAGTACATCGTGCAATGCGGAATCAGCTCGGTCGAATTAATGGGCGAACCGGTGGAGCAGTTCGCTGGCGTTCCGTCTGTGCGCGGCGGAAGACGCGGACAACAACTGACCGATGAACAGCGCAAAGAAATAGAAAAACAGCGCGAAGATTTAATGAACTGGCGTTTGAACGCGCCGATGGACAAATTCAAAGCGCTGCGAAAACTCTATAACGACGCCGGCGTGAATATTCATATCGTGAAATTCGGCAGCATCGGCGACGCCAGTCTATCCGACGGCGAGATCGACTATTACTTCAAGGTCGCGAAAGCGCTCGGCGCCAAAGGCATCACCCGCGAGTTGTCCGAAGACGCCGCCAAGCGGCTGGGGCCGATTGCCGATAAACATAAAATTATGATCGGCTTCCATAACCACACCCAGATTACGCCGACTACTTACGATGGCCCCATCTTGTCGTATGGAAAATATTTGGGCATTAACCTCGACGTTGGTCATTATCTCGCGGGGACGGGCGAGTCGCCAATTCCGCTGATTAAAAAATATCACGACCGAATTATCAGTTTGCATATTAAAGACCGCAAACGGGATAATGGCCCGAACATGCCCTTTGGGCAGGGCGATACGCCGGTTGCGGGTATCCTGCAGTTGTTGAAGAAAGAAGAATGGCCGATCCATGCGGATATCGAACTCGAATACGAAGTACCGAAAGATTCCGATGCGATCACGGAAATTACAAAATGCGTCCAGTATTGTAAAAAGGCGCTCGCGTAAGATATTTCTCACAAGATGACATGCGAGAGCCGACGTCAATCGCGTCGGCTCTTTTGTTTTTCAGGCGGTTCTCAACCAGGCGCTTTCAGATACAGATGCGTCGGCTGATTGCGGTCGCAAGATATCGCGCCGTCATTGTATTGCAACTCAACCACCTGAATCGAACTGCGGCGCTGTTCGTATCCATTCTTGTCGGCGTCTGCTCCCCGTCTGCCGGGATGCGTAAAGTAAAATAAAAAAGCGCGTCCGTCGTTTACGACTACATCCGGGTGCCCGCCCTTCACTTGATCGTCAGGCCCGGCGCCGGAGAGAATGAGTATCTGAATGAAAGACTTTAATTTCATTTGTCGTCCCTTTATTACGTTTCAAAAATCACCACGCGCATCTGGTGCGGTTCAAACGACAATTCGCTTTCTGGATCAAACGCCTGGCTTTCGCCCGTATGGAGCGCAAGTCGTTTCGCCTCGCCGCTCGCGGAAAACTGAATGCGCGTCTCCAATGTTTTCTCGCCTTCATTGAATAACAAATAACAATCGCGCCCGTCTTTGACGACATGGCGAACGCGAATGTCATTCTCTTGAGGAGACAGCGCGACGTCAGGTTCAATTAATTTTTTGAGGCTCGCTACCAGCCTGCTTTCATCGTCTTTCCATTGAATGACGCGACCGACTTTTTGAAGCGTCTCAATCATGGGCGCGGCTTGCTTGGGCGGTTCGACTTCAATGATTAACGCTTTGTAGTGCATGCCCGCAATGTGAACGCCGTTTTCGTCAACGGTTGCGTCTTCCCACAGGTGGCGGGCTTCGAGATAGTTGAAGTCGATCTGGTTTTGAAAACAGGCCTTCGCCGCTTTCCAAGGCAGCAAGTCGTTTAGCCCCAATATCGCAACCTCGCACACGTGGCGGCTGTCGGCGTTGAGCCAACACAGGCGGCTGGTCGCGTCGGCGAATGGCTTAAACTCGCCCCACCATGTATTGTTCGGCCCCACGTCAGGCGGGCGTTCGTCGACGCGCGGCCCGCGTACGGAATAATAAAACGCATGAGGATAGAGCCGGTTGCAGCCTCGAATGATGAGCCAGTTCGCCAGCCATTGCATCTCGCGAAAGGTGAAGTTGTGACCATACGCGCCGCAATATTCGTTTGAATTAAACCGCTGGCCCAAGTGAATCATGGCGGACGAGGCGCACTTGGCTTGGGTGGATTGGGCGCCCTCTAACGCGCTTGGTTTGCCCGGTTCGATGTAACGCCAGACGATATCCTGCCCGGGAATTTGGAAGTAGCGCAGGTGTCCGATGTCGTCGGGCGCAGCGGGGTGTCCGGTCAGGGCGACGCCGTGTTCTGTGCACCATTTGGAAATAGGCGCATAAAAAGTCTCTTCCAACCGCGCCTGTAACGCCCGGTTGTATTGTGCGCGGTGTTCGGCGGCGTTGGGTTCATCTTCAAAAAATAACGAGGGCAGATGCGGCGTGAAATCTTCGCCGCTCCATTCATTGACGAATTGCAGCACATCCGCATTGCCTGGGACGGCGCCGCGTTCGCCTCGCTTGCCGAAGAAGGAAGGCTCGTCGGTGAACATCGCTTTGATGGTCGTCCCAAAATGCTCTTTGAATTCGTCGTAGCAATGTTGATACACCAGTCGGATGAAACACTGCACCGATTCGGGATTGAGAATATCGCCCAGCGGTGGCATGTCCTCGGCGACCTCGCGTTTGTCGGCGCGGCGTTGGGGACCGTTTTCTTTAAAATGCAGCCCGCGGATCAATGAATAGCCGGGGGTGATATAGCGGTCGAGAACCGCAATGCGATGTCCATCGTTTCGTTTTACAATCGCGATGAGTTTTTGATCTTCTCTCAGTACGGGGCCGTTTTCGTCGATTTTGAATCCACGTACTTCGTCGCCGGATTTGGCTTCATCCAGATCAACGGCGAACAGCCCGCGCGGGCGGAACGTGGGATTCTCGGCTACCACCTGTCCGCTCGAAGAGCCGCTGGGGTACATGCCTTCGTCGTAGAGCACCACCCACATATCGAGGCGCTTGGCTTCATTGATCGCGTGGCGCATGTAGTGAATCATGCGGTCGCTCATCCAGCCGATGGAACGCGGCAGCCCTGCGCGCGGGTGAATGACGAAGCCGTAAACGCCGTGATCGCAAAAGTCGAGCAACTGGCGCGTGATTTCTTTTTCGGACAGGTCGTCGTTCCAGAACCAGAAGGGCGCTTGCGAAAACTCGCGGGCGGGCGTTTGCCATTGCGATAAAAATTGGTTGTCTTTCCCATAGGCGAGCCGGGGCAATCCGCCCAATGAAAGCGCGGCGCTGCTGGCGCCGATTTTCTGAATAAACCGTCGTCTGGTTTCAAACATGTTTTTTCTCCCAAAACAGTATTCACCATCGGATCATTCAGAAAACAAACAGCAGCGTCATTGCAAGCAAAACAATCAATATTAATTTTACTTAGAATTACGAATTTGGATTCGGTCTCCCGGTGACGTCTTAAAGGCGATTACGTTTTTTTGATCTGAAGCGACCGGGACGCCGCCGGAAAATTTGTAAGAACCCGGCTCCGGCAAATAGAGCGAAAGCAATCCGCCTTTTTCCGATTCAATATCAATTTCAGTGATGACGCCGCCCTCGCGTTTGGTGGAAACCAGAAAGGCGCCTTCGGCCCTCAGCGTTTTGAATGACGCGTCTTTCCATGTTTTTGGAACCGCCGGGAACACGCGAATTACGCCCGTGTGGCTTTGCATCAGCATTTCTTGAACGCCCGCCGCGAAAGCAAAATTGCCTTCTAACGTAAACGGACGGTATTGGAATTTCGACTTGCCGGACTTGGTCTGATCGCCGTTGAGATGAAAGGTGTTGATCGAAGTGAAACACTGCGCAAAGTCGCGCAACATCTGCGCGGCTTTTTCGCCGTCAAACGCCCGCGCATACATATTGCCCACCCAGGCGTATGAATAACCGCACCACCAGTCGGGGCCGAGATCTTCAAGCCGCTTGAGCGACGCCTTAATGGTTTGGGCGTCTTCTTCGCCGTTGCTCATGTCAACCAACCCCAGCGGATGAAACGCCATCAAGTGAGAGAAGTGGCGGTGCGAGTCGTGCAGCGGATACTCCGGCGCAACCAAAAGCCGCCCGTCGTCTTTTGCGCGCGCCAGTTGAGGCCATTGGTTGAGGGTTTCTCTAAAAAATTCTGCATCTCTGAAGTTGCCCAGCGCTTCCGCCATTTCAATGCCCGCGCCGTACAACCAGCGCACCAGCGCGAGGTCATAATTGGTCGTTTGCTTAAACCAGGCGTCGATGCGATTGTCATTAATTTCAGGCGATGAACTCAGCGGCAGGCGGCGGACGCCGTCTTCAAGAACGCTGTGCTGTTCGAGAAATTCAATGACGGCTTTTATATATGGATAACCGCGTTCCACAAGAAATTGCTCATCCATGCTGTAGCGCCAGTGCAAATAAAAGTGGTGCGCCAACCAGGCCGAGGTCGTCGGAGAAAATGAATATTGGTTCCACCCGCCCATCGCGTCGCCGTCGAGCGTGGTTGTTCCGGGAACGTTCAGCCCGCTGTGTCCATAAAAGCGTTGAGTGAATTTTTCGTTGGCGGGCTTGATCTTCCACAGCCAATCGAGAAACGCCATGCCTTCATCCAGATGGTTAGCGCTGTAACAAGGCCAGTAACTCAGTTGGGTGTTGAGATCGTTGTGATAGTCGCCCTTCCAGGGAGGCGTACGCTGTTCGTCAGCGGTCCAAACGGCTTGCAGGGTAATCGGCGGCGCGCCGCGTCGGCTGGCGGAGCCAAACTTGTATTGCTCCAGATACCACTGTTTTTCAAGTACGTCGTCGGGAATGTCGATACTGGATTGCTTCCAATAATTTCGCCACCAATCCAAATGGCTCTGCTTGTCGCTTTCGTATCCGCGCGTCAGGGCCGAATGCGCCATATCGGAGGTTTTTGTTTTTGGGTCAATATTGCTTTCGGTGGAGATGATCGCCCATACGCCTGTGAGAATTTCGTCTTGCTGTTTCCATTCACAATGCACGGCAAAACGAAAGTCGTCCCAACCCTGTTGCACATAATTGGATGACGTTTTCCCTTCCATGAGCACTGGCTCAGGATACCCCAACGCGCTGAGCGGCGGGGTGTTAAGCGAGTTGATGTTTGAAAGATCGCCGGGGTCGCCGCCGAATGGAGGCGGAACGATTTTTGGGGTGATGTCAGTTTTTAAATTTGTCAGGCGAAACCAACCGATGGGGCGTTTTGCATGGACGAAGGTTTCTAGTTGAACGCCTGAATCCCACTTAACAGTACAGATCGCCAGCGCTGGATCGAGTTCGACGCTCAGTGCGTTGCCAAAACTCGATTGGTCGAACTCAAGCCGCGCCGCTGGAATTTTGGTCGGCCCCGGTTCTTTGTCATAAGGCCTGTCGATCAACTCTTGCACCGGGCCGATGTCGCCCTTGTTGACTTGATCAAGCATCCACTGAAAGCGAAACTCCGGCTTCTCAAAATTCTCGACCGGGCGCTCGTCCCACAGGTCGGCGCGGTCGAGCGAAAAACGCACCACGTCGCCTTCCTGCCAAACCAGCGCGCCCAGCATACCGTTGCCAAGCGGGACGGCCTCGTCCCAGCGCGTCGCCAGATCGTCGAACCGCATGAAATGGTCAGACGTCGGCGCCGCGTGTGCGATTGAGGCTAATAGAATAAGCGAGAGTGACAGAGATCGAATCATAATGGTTACCGTTGAATGTTCAATTTTTGGGGCTGCGCAAATTGCGCGAAGGCTTCTTTCACCATGGCGTCTTCACTGTCGCCGCGATGCATGAACAGGCGATACTGATTGGTGTATGTCTTGCCCGCGACAAAATGGAACGTGTCGATGCCCGGCCACGAGATTCCCAGAAAACCATAATCATCGGCAGCGCGAATGATCCACGGCGGGTTGGCGTCGATGTTGTCGGGGTGGTTCATAATGGTTACGCCCGACGGAGCGTTTTGCCCTTTGAAAACGCCGGAATAGTCCGTCCAGGGCGAGCGCTTCAAATCACTGGTCGGCTGTACGCCGTCGATGTTGGTGACCACGGTGTTCTTTCGATTGGGGAAGCGGAAATTCAAACCACCGTAGCCCTTTTGGTCTTTGGGGCCGATCTCGATGTCAACCAGCGGCGTCCAGGTATATTGCACGTCCATGAATTGGCCGACGCCGTCCGAATGCCACACGGTGAGGTTCATCACTTCGTCCATCACCTTGCGCTGGCTGTCGTACCAGCCGTTTTGAATGATGAGTTCGGTAAAAACCGGGCCTTCTTCTTTGACGAGAATGCGCTCGAATTTGGTCCACATTCCGATCAGGTGCCACATGTCATAGCGTTGGTCGCCGACGTGAACGCCCGGCCAGGCAAAGTAAAAACCGCGATGGTGGTAATGGTCAGTAGGGAAGTCTTCGGTAAAGATTTCGCCGTCTAATCCCGTTAGCGGATGAAAGTAAGACGAGCGCGAGCGGTGAGTCGCGACGCCTTCGGGCGGGGAAATGACGCCGTAGTGATAATTGAGAATGAAGCGGTCGCCTTCATAAAGCGAAAGCGTGGTCTCGCCGTCGTCTTGCCAATGCAGTTTGTCCGATACGACCACCGGGTCGGTCGAACGCGCCAATTTATAGGTTGAGTTATTCGCGGCGTTGATTGGGGCCAGCGCCGATGCGTAATCAAAAGGCGTGTTCAGGTTTTGCTTTGCAGCGCTCATTTGCGCGGGCAGCGTCGAGCCGTCGTCGGCGCCCAGGGTGATATGCTGCGCTGAAATCGACCATCCCCCCGGCGTTTCAAACGTAACCGGGACATGCAGCGTTGCTGCTTTCATCACGCTGGTTGATGATGAAGGCTGCAGCGTCGCGCAACCAACAAAAATAAATAGAGACAAGGCAAGCATTGAGACGGATAGAATTCGCATTCGTATTCCCCTTTGTTAATCGTGAGGCTATTGCAACATAGACGGGCAATGAAGTCAATTTTTGAGAGCCGGATATCGGGCGGCGAGCCAAGGCTCTCCCGGGGATCGGATTGTGCAGCGTCTCATCAAAGCAATTGTAGGTTAACCCACCACAGTAGGCTGGGCGGCAAGGGGCAAGCCGTCGCAAAAGGATGGCTTGCCCTTGATGACAACGTTTTCTATTTGCTCTCGAAGCGGTAGTTCCATCGGCGGTTGGGTGCGCTGTCGCCGTTGAGACCCAACTCTTCGACGCCTCCGAAACTCTGGATGTTGTCCGCCCAATGAAAATCAAACGCGGGCGCATCGCTGTCTAAGCCGACTGCTTTGCGATCAAGGCTGATTTCGATTCCGTTGCCGTTGACGCGATAGGCCGCATTGACGGTAATGGCCCAGGCGCCATTTTTCCATTGATGGACGCTGGTTTCGCTTGTGCTATCAGGTTCGAGGTTGACGATAAAGTCATAGCCCAGCCAGCCGGTTTGCGCGTCCTGGTCGGCGTCGATCAGCAGGTACATCCAATGCGGGTCCGTGTACGGCGTGATCTTGTCGCGGGTCTGCGCAAAGAAGTAGAGGTTGCTTTCATCATACGCCGCTTTGCAGATGACGAAGTCATTGCGGCCCGTGGTATTTGTATAAACCAGGTCGCCATAGCCGGGGAAATGGCGGTGGGCAACGTCGCCGATTGTGTCGCGAAACTCAGGCGCGGCTTGCTGCCAGTCACCGAACGCCCCGTCAATCGTGATCGCTGACGGCCCATTCGCTTTGGGGCGTTCGCGTACGCCTTTGAATTGACGCACCCAGTTCGCCAGTTGATAGTAATAATTGTCGGTATGTCCGCCGCGCATAGGTTCACTGTCGCGGCTGTATTCATGGTTATATTGATCGACGAACATGCCGCCGGGATAGATACAATCCGCATCGGTGTAGATGTGCCATTTGAAATACCGCCCGGCGATCCATTCGTTCCAACCCGTGACGAAGATGAAAGACGGATCGACTTCGAGCGCCCTGCGCCATTGTTCGTCAAAGTTGAGGCCGAGATTGACGGCGCCGTCGCGCGCGTCTTTTTTGCCGTCGTGCCAGCTGCGTCCCATGGCGCCGCGTTTGTGGCTCATCGGCACCGGGCCGGGCGTGTTGGGCAGCGCGTTATGCGCGACGCCTACGCTCATCTGCTCGTTTTCGCCCTTGCTGTTTTTGAAGACGTGTTGTGGATAGGTTTCGAGCCAGCTCCATTGGTCCGGGCCTGAGGGCCCTTGCCAATAGTCGGGCATGGGGCGGCGGAAGGTGAAGAACGCCAATTGTTCCGGGTCTTTGATGTAGTCCTTATTGGCGAGAACCAGCGGCTTGCCGTCCCATTGAAACCACAGGTCTTTCCACAGGCCGGGTTTGTAGAGGTCGTTCCAAAGCCGGTCCGTTACCGGGCGCGGGTCGCCGAAGGGCGCGATGAAACAAATCGACGGCGTACGCGCGCCTTCCTGCCGCATTTGTGTGTAAGTTTTACATAACGCTTCGTATTCGTCTTTCCAGGTGAAAGGCGGGTTGGTGGTGTCAAAGAACACCGCGTCCACGCCCGCGTCGACTAACAGGCTGGCGTGTTTGCGAATCACGAACGGGTCCGTCATCAGGTAGTAGCCCAGCTCAGGCTCGCCCCAATGGTGGGTTTGCGGCGGCGTCGGCCAGTTGACCACCCCGTTGCTGGCGGCGGCGAGCAGTTTGGTATTGTCGTTGGGGCCGCCCCGGCCCGGGGTGTGCCAGGTCCAATAAAAGATGCCGACCCATTTGTCTTTTTTGACCGGGCCGCATTCATCAACGCCGACCGAGTCGCGCCCGAGGGCGTCAGTCGCGACCCATGTATCAGCATATACATCTCCGTCTCGATAGGGTTCGCCGAAGAATTTCGTCTGCGATGTCTGCGCGTTTGTTGTGAGCGCTGCTCCCAAAAGTGCAAAACCAACCAGCATGTAAAGAGAATGTTTGAGAAGTTTTGATCGTTTCATGGATTTTCCGCTTTCCTTTGAGATAAAAAGAAAAATTTTATGCAAATGCCCCCAGATAATTGTATAAAAATTCACAAAAATTTTGTAGAATTGTTTTCAGCCATTCAAAAAACGCGCAAAGTCAGCAACCAGGATAAGCAAAATGAAATCGTCAAATCAAAACGTCATCCTCGCCGCCGTCGTCAGTTGTTTCGCAATCATCATTCTGCTCACCTCTGTCGCTTCCAGCGCAGAAACTGATATGCAGATTACGCGATTGCGCTGCGAGTATCTAGAGAATCCGCTCAGCATTGATGAGCCCAGCCCGCGCCTGAGTTGGGAACTTCTCTCAAACCAACGCGGACAGAAACAATCCGCCTATCAAGTTCTCGTCGCCAGCAATGAAGAAATTTTATCAAAACACAACGGCAACCTGTGGGATACCGGCAAAGTCAAAAGCGACGCCTCGATTCATATCGCTTATGACGGCAAGCCGCTTCAGTCGCAAATGCAATGCTTCTGGAAAGTACGCGTCTGGGACGCCGACGGCGAAGCCTCCGCCTGGAGCCAGCCCGCTTTTTGGGGGACGGGCTTGCTGAAACCTTCCGACTGGAAAGCCAAATGGGTTGGGTGGGACCACAGCGACCCCGCGCCCGAGGCGTCAAGCGCTCAAGACGTAGACAGCGCCAAATGGATTTGGCATGTACATGAAAAGGCCGCCCAGGCGGCGCCCGTCGAAAAGGTCTATTTTCGCCGTGTGGTGAATGTTGAGAAAGACATCGAATCCGCCAGCATCCTCGCGACAGCAGACAATAGTTTTAAACTTTGGGTGAATGCTGAAATCGCTGGAACCGGCGGCAACTTTAATCAGTTATATGAAATTGACTTAAACGGCCGTTTGCACAAAGGCAAAAACACCATCGCCGTCGAAGCAACCAATGATGGGGCCGCGCCCAACCCCGCAGGGTTCATCGCGATTTTACAAATCAAACATTCCGATGGTTCCGAAGAATTTATCACAACCGACGCCGGATGGAAAAGTCGCAACGCTTCCGCTGCTGGTTGGACGGGATCGGAGTTTGATGATTTCTCTTGGAACCAGGCGATCATTGCCGCCAACTATGGCGACGCGCCCTGGGGAAAAGCGGGCATGAAAAACGAAGCCCTCGACCGCCGCTTGTCGGCGCGATATCTGCGGCGTGATTTTAACGTTGATAAGAAAGTAAAACGCGCCGTGGTCTATGGAAGCGGCTTGGGCCTTTCGGAATTTTATCTCAACGGCGAAAAACTGGGCGACCATGTGTTGAGCCAGGGGCTGACCGATTACGACAAGCGGGTCTTATACGTCGCCTATGATGTCACCGATCAATTAAACCAAGGCGATAACGCGCTGGGCGCCATCTTAGGCAACGGGCGGTATTTCGCGCCGCGTTTGACCGTGCCGACTGAAACCCGCACCTACGGCTACCCCAAACTGTTACTGCAAACAGAAATCGAATATCAGGACGGCACGAAAGAAACCATTGCGAGCGACTCGAAATGGATGGTTACGACCGAAGGGCCAATTGGCGCCAACAATGAATATGACGGCGAAGAATATGACGCCCGCAAAGAAATGCCTGGTTGGAGCAAACCCGGATTTGACGACTCGTCATGGAACAAAGTCGAAGTCGTCGAAGCGCCGTCGGGCGAATTGCGCGCGGAGATGATCGAACCCATCCGCGTGACCGAAACCATCAAGCCTATCGCAGTCACAAACTCCATCGGCGATGTGTATATCTTCGACATGGGCCAAAACATGGTGGGCTGGTGCCGCCTGAAAGTGCGCGGCCCCAAAGGGACGCAAGTGCGCCTGCGCCATGCCGAAGTGTTAAAAGACGACGGGACGCTGTATCTCGATAACATCCGCTCCGCCAAAGTGACGGACGTGTATACATTGAAAGGCGACGGCGTCGAAGAGTACGAACCGCGCTTTACCTATCATGGCTTCCGTTATGTTGAAGTGACGGGCTACCCCGGCGAACCCGCGTTGGACGCCATCGAAGGCTGCGTGGTGCATGACGACGTTGAGCCAGTCGGCGAGTTTATTTGTTCTGATCCGATATTAAACCAAATTCGTGAAAATATTCGCTGGGGCGTTCGCGGCAATTACCGTAGTTTCCCCACCGATTGCCCGCAGCGCGACGAGCGTCAAGCATGGCTGGGCGACCGCGCAGCGGAATCCAAGGGCGAAACCTATTTCTATAACGTCGCGCAGCTATACCGCAAGTGGATGGGCGACATGAACGAAGCCCAGAAAGATAGCGGCTCCGTCCCCAGCGTCGCGCCCAACTATTGGCCGATGTACCCCAACGACGTGACCTGGCCCAGCTGCTTTCTCATCACGCCTTCCAGTTTGTTGGTTCAATACGCTGACGTGCGCGTGTTAGAAGAACGCTATGACGGCATGAAACGCTGGATCGAATTCATGTCGCAGTATCTCGAAGACGGCATCATGCCGCGCGACACCTACGGCGACTGGTGCGTACCGCCCGAATCGCCGGAGTTGATCCACTCGAAAGACCCCAGCCGCCAAACAGCGAAGCCCGTTTTAGGAACAACCTATTTCTATTACGACTTAAAGTTGATGCAGTGGTATGCAGAGACGCTCGGCATCAATGACGATGCGAAAGAGTTCAGCGAATTGGCTGAAACCATTCGTGACGCGTTCAACAAAAAATTCTATAACGAAGATGAAGGCTACTACGACAACGGCTCGCAGACCTCGCACGTCTTGCCGCTGGCCTTCGGCATGGTTCCCAAAGATCAAGAAGAGCGCGTCTTTAATAACCTCGTCAAAAAAATTGAAGAAGAAACCAACGGTCATGTCGGCACAGGCCTCATCGGCGGGCAATGGTTGATGCGTACGCTCAGCGATCATGGTCGCAGTGATCTCGCGTTTCGCATCGCGACCCAGACCGCCTACCCCAGTTGGGGTTACATGATTGAACAAGGCGCTACCACCATCTGGGAACTGTGGAACGGCAATACCGCCGATCCCGCGATGAACTCCGGCAATCACGTCATGCTGGTCGGCGACCTCTATATCTGGATGAACGAATATCTGGCGGGCATTCAGGCTGACCCGAAAAACCCCGGTTTCAAACACATCATTATGAAGCCGCGCATTGATAACAGCCTCACGTTCTGCAATGCGTCTTATCACTCCATCCACGGCGAAATCATCAGCGAATGGAAAAAAGAAAACGGCGCGTTCATCTGGAAGATCAAAGTGCCTGTTAACACGACGGCGGAAGTTTCCGTCCCCGCCAACGACGCGGCGCTAGTGAAAGAAAGCGGCGTCGAAGCCTCAAAAGCGAAGGGCGTGTCGCTGTTAAAGAAAGAAGATGGCCGCATGGTTTATCGCGTTGAATCAGGCGAATATCAATTCACCGCGAAGTTGTAATAGGAAATGTAGGGTGGGTTCTTAACCCACCAGAGAATTTTTTTTAGAATTGAATGGGACGAATATCGAAATGTAAATTCATCTTGTTGATTGCATGGTTGGTGAATTTGATTCATTTGAATGGGGAATACGATGAAGAAATGCCTGGGATTTACCTTAATTGAGTTGCTGATTGTCGTCGCGATCATTGGGATACTCGCCGCGATAGCGGTGCCGAATTTTTTGAATGCGCAAACCCGCGCCAAAATCGCCCGCGCCGCCGCCGACATGCGCAATGTGGGCGTCGCATTCGGCGCCTACGCCATCGATAACAACGAGTTTCCGTTGGGGATCATCTCGTTCCTCTCGCCGCGCGAAGCGCACAACTGGGGCTTCTTGCCCGAGTCACTCACCACGCCCGTCTCTTATATGACCTCGCTGCCCGTCGATGAGTTTAACATCGGCTACCGCATCTACGGTAACGATACATCCACCGGGCCTGAGAAACGCAACGACCCGCACGCCCGCTACCGCACCGCCCGCAAGAAAGTGTACGCGGGCGACGGCGCCGGAAACACCGCCGAACAATGGAAGTCATCGTGGAAGAACATGTTGAAAAATGTGAAGATTGACGGCGAGTACATCATCACCAGCCCGGGGCCTGACAAGGTCGAAGACATTCTGCCTGCATACAACCCCCGGGCGTATGCCGTTAGCAACGGCCTGCTGAGTTCCGGCGACATTGTGTATACGCCGGGCGGTCTGGCGGGAATCTAATCGAATATTTTTTGCAGCACTATTAATTCTAGGAGGATATGGATGATGAGAAGAATTCTTGCTGTAGGTTTGTTTTGCTGTTTGGCGGTTTCGGGATTCAGCCAGGATATTGTCGAAGAATTTTTTACAGGGCAAGGCGGAAATTCGCCAATTTCGCTCAACGGCGGACAAAAGTGCGGGCAGCGTTTTACCGCAACCCAGCCGTTTGAAGGCATCGAAGTCAACGGGCCTACCTGGAGCGTCAGCGGCGAAAAGGGCCTGACCATCCGTTTATATGAATGGGCGGGCAGCTATGACGCCACCGTTGCGCAGGCGCCGATCAAAGTGAGCATTCTGGTTGATCTCGCCGACGGCGGCTGGTTCCCGGCCTATGCAGGTTCTGAGTTACCGGCGGGCGAATATTTTTGGGAAGCCTCCGAGCCGACCAACTCGAACCCTGAAGCGGTTGATCCCTATCAGATCGGCTGCTGGTTGTGGAACGAAAGCCGCTACGAAGGCGGCGAAGCCTACTTCAACGGCAAACCCTACGACAACGTGGCTGTCACATGGCTGAGTTGGTACGGCGACGGTCAAGCGGGCGCTTGGACGCCTTTCTCCGTGCCCGATACAGAAGTTGCTACGCTCGCGCAGAGTTTTACCGTCCCGTGGAACTTCCAGGGCGTCGCACTCAACAGCCCAACCTGGAACGGAAGCGGCGCGGGGATGCGCTTGTCGCTCTATGTCTGGGATACGGATTATCAAACCACCATCGCGTCTACCCCCATCGGTCAAACCGTGATCGAAAACCACTCGGATAATTCCCGCGCGGAAATGGTTTTAGAAAACCCCGCGCCGGATGGAAAGTATCTGGTGGTAACCGATATGCCTGAGCGAGGAACGGGAAACATCGGCCATTGGGGCTGGATGGATTCCAGTTGGTGGGATGATGACAATGTTGCGTATTCTGACGGGGTTGAGATCGAGGGCTTCGCGGGCTTTGACTTATACATCGGTGAAATTTCGTCGGAACCCATCGGCAAAGATTTTGCTTCGCGTTCCGTCACGGGCGTTGCGACCCAGGTTTCTACATGGTCGCTTCACAAATAAAATAAATGAACCATGCTCGATAATTACGGGGTGTTGATATCAACGCCCCGTTTTTTTTGATAGCTTCTGGAAGTAAACTCCGCGCCTTTTGGTGATTAATTTAGGTTCATCCGGTAATTGAGTATTTAGTATTGATGGATAGCCATAATTTTAGTTAGGAAAACGTATTCCGGCCTGTCAAAAATCGACAAACCAAATTAGGCATGGATGCAACTCTGGAAGCGCCTGTGCAAAAGGGCCTGGAAGCCCGCACTGAAGCGAGCAGAGTTGTACCCATGCCGCATGCAGCGAAATCTCAATTCAATTTATAAAAAAGTACCCAGTATTCGGAAGAACCTTAATTTAGTTTGATAATTCAGGTTGTGTCATCGCGAGCGTAGCGAAGCGATCTCGTTTTCAACTATTAGATTTGGTGTCCGCAGCGGTTTCAATCACCAGAGGCAATCGCCAAACGCCCGCGCGTTAATACCGTTCGGGGTTCAATCCCGGCGCTGTTTCCAATAAGAGGTCGCCGTCGCTGATTAAGCCATTCGACGCTGCGTATGTTACAAACTTAGTTGAGTTGGGGTAGGCGCCAAACGAGAGCGTGTCGTCTTCCATGTCGGGGCCAAGGCTGGCGAGCGCATAATTTTTGCCTGCGCCTTTTTCCGCCCGGTTGGCTTCGACAAATTCGTAGTAGGGGTGTCCATTCACAAACAAGTCGCGCTGCTTCGGCTGAAATATGTCGATGGGAATCGTAGAGAGGTAGGCGATGGGCGTCGTGAAGCGTCGCCATGCTGCATACCACCCGCCGTCCGCCCACGCGTCGGGCAGACTGCCGCCGGTGTCGAGGCGGTACATTTCAAATGCGGTTTTGCTGGTGTTAAACTCCGACTGGACGCTGCCGATTTTTGCCCGGATTTGCGCGTTTAAAAAATTAGGGACGGCAATCGCCGCCAGAATTCCGATGATGGCGACGACGATTAGCAATTCAATTAGCGTGAAGCCTGTTTTGTTTCTCATGTCCGATCTCCCATAGCAATTTAACGTGAGTGTAGTAGTTTAGAGAATACGCAAGAATTAGTCGAATTGTATTATCAATACATTATGCACACAAATCGTTAGAGGCGAAACATGAAACGACATTTCTTTTATTCGGTCATCTTTTCTTTATTCACGATCAGTGCGGTATTTTCTGTTGCCGCTCCAGACAATCTGTTGCGTGGGCGCATGAACACGCCGCTGCTTAAGGCGGAAGGCGCGATGACAGGCGAAGGCGTTTGTTGGCACGCGGCCTATGACGCAGGCGAGTTTCTTGAGGGATATCGGGAAACCCATGACGTTGAGTATCTCGACGCGGCGGCGAAATATTTTGACGCGCTCATCGCGAAACTTCACGAATCGTCCGACGGATACAAGGGTTGGGTCGGCCCTTATATTTATGATAAAAACTTCATCGGCGACGTCCACATCGGCGACGCGATTCTCATTAACCCCATGCTGGAATTTAGCGAAACGGTGTTGAAAAATTCTGATGCCGCCGTCGTTCAAAAATACCAATCAAAAGCGAATGAGTACCTGCATCTCGCCAAAAAACACTTGATCGAAAAGTGGGACGCGCGCGGGACTTGGCGCGAAGACGGCCCCTACGGCGTCTATGTTTCGTGGGACCAATTTATGACGCCCGACAACCTGACCGAATGGCGCAACCTGAACGTCGATAAATCCACGCTCACGCTGCCCTTCAATAAACAAAACTCAATGGGCATCGCCTGCCTGCGCATCTATCGCATCACTGGCGATGAAGCGTATCGCGAAAAGGCGCTCAAGATTTTTAATTACATGAAAAGCCGAATGTGTCTTTTCGAAGACCACTACGTCTGGAACTATTGGGAACCCTTCGGCGAATGGGACATCGAAGAATTGAAATGGAGCAAACTGCGCCATTGGGTCAACGTGCATCCATATCGTAATTATCAATCAGGCGAAATTCACGAAATCGCCGAGGCCTATCATTCGGGGCTGACATTCACGCAAGAAGACATTCAGCGCATCATTAATACCAACTTGAAAATCATGTGGAACGGCGACAAAGAAAATCCGCAATGGCGAAATTCCAACTACGCCGTTCAGATGGCGGCGCTAGGCGACATCCCCATCAAAAAAGCGCCGGGCGGCCATTTTGAAAACCTCGCCGGGGCCTTATGGACCGGCTTGTTTGATTTTGATGCGGCTGTGCGCGAACTCGCGGGCGCTAAGATTTCAACGCCGCCGAGTTTTGAGAGAAAACACGCCGACCTGCCAGTGACGGAATTGCAGCGCCCGTTTCATAGCAACCAGTATTTCATCATGGCAGCGGCGATGCCCGCTGTCGTTGCTGACGGCCAAACCACAAACATCACCTGCCAAATCCGCGTTGCAGGAAAAGTGAAAATTGAATTGCGCTCATCGGATGGAAAAAAAGTCGTGCAATCATTGCGTGAGGCGCCGGAGAAAAATGACGGCGCCGCGGCCTTAATTTTCCCCTGGAAGATTAGCGATGTCGCTGCGGGCGATTACCGTATTCGATGGACGATGAACGGAGACTATCGCGAGTTTCCTGTTACGGTTCAATAAAACGATTCAATAAATACGTTCCATGCGCTTTTAAAAATGGGCGTTCATCCTGTATGATTTGTGGTGATTGTTTATCGCATCTTTGAAAATTCAACTGTAGGCGCAATCATCTAATGAATTTAGTTATTCATCTGTTTACATACTGGCTGCATTGTTTGAGTTTGCAATCCACGCGCTGTGTCCTCGCGGTGGTTTTCTTGTCGCTTGCGTTGGCGTCCGCTGTGGCGCATGACGACCCCGACGCGGGCGTCCCATCGATGAAAGCCCACAAGACGACGGAAGAGATACGCGTCGACGGCATTCTCGACGAACCTTTCTGGCAGGAGTGCGAAACCTCCGGCGACTTTGTTGATATCCGCACCCAAGACGTAGCCGACCAGCAAACCATCGTTCGCGTTGCGTATACCAAAACCCATCTCTATATATCCTGTGTGTGTCTCGACAACGATATGAGCGAGTTGCACGCCACCGAACGCCGTGAAGACCGCGCGTTTAGCGGCGATGATTTTGTCGAAGTCCACATCGACCCCATGCACAGCCATCGCGCAAAATACGCGTTCTTTACCAACCCGCTGGGGACGCCCTATGACGCCAACGAAGGCCCTTCCGGTCAATTCAATATCGGCTGGACGGCGGAATGGGAACTCGAAGCCAAGATTGAAGAAGACCGCTGGACGTTTGAAATGAGCATCCCGCTGTCGGTGATGAATTTTTCTCAAGCCGACGGTCAAACCTGGGGGCTGAATTTCACCCGCGTCTTGCGCAGCAGCGATGTCACCAGCTTTTGGAGTTATAACCCAACCGATTATTTTAAGCCGCGCCACTTCGGCCATCTGGAAAATTTAGACCTCGCCGACAGCGAGTTTGACCGCAATCTCGAAATCACGCCGTATGTCAGTACGCAGACGGATATCAACGGAGAAACCAGCACCTTGTTTCAATCCGGCATTGATGTGAGTTTTCGCTTGACGCCGTCGATCACCAGCGCTTGGACGCTGAACCCGGACTTCGGGCAAATTGAGGCGGACGCCGACACCATCGAGTTGCGCGACACCGAGCGCTTTCTCCCTGAAAAACGCTTGTTCTTTCGTGAAGGCGAAGAACTGTTGAAGATGCGCAAACAGTTGTACTACAGTCGGCGCTTCACCGATATTGAAGCGGGCGGAAAAGTCAGCGGCGAGTGGAACGACTACAAGTTTTATTTTTTAGACATCCAGGGCGACGTGGTGCATGACGGCTCCTATCATGGAAATTCCAGCGTGTTTCGCGCCATACAAAACATCGGCGAGCGATCCACCATCGGTTATTACGCCAATGCGTCAGAGTTTGACGAAGGCCACTCTCGCGTGGGCGGCGCCGACGGCATCCTTTTTCTGCATGATGATTGGCAATTGCGTTTTCAGGCCGCCGTCGCGGATGAAGAATTGCAAGACCGTCAAGCGGGGATCGAAAAAGACAGCATCGACTATCTCGGCTATTCGTCTCTTCAATTCGAACGCTACCCCTGGGATATCGACATTGGATATGATGTTGTGAGTAAAGAGTTTAATCCGGTGTTGGGTTATATTCCCCGTCAGGATATTTATGGCCCCGTCGCGGCAATCGAATACCGCCATGAGTCTGACGAAAAATGGTATAAAGAATTATCAGTATACGCCGATTCGCAGTTGTATGAAAACGAAGACGGTCAAACCATCCTGCGCGACTTTGCGTTGCAATCCTCCGTGGTCTTCCCAAATGATTTTGGGCTGCGCGCTGGACAATCCATTGACTATCACCACCCCTACGACAACACGCGCACTCGCGCGGGGTTCTCGCTCTTTAGTTCAGATTTTTGGAAGCGCATCGACGTATTGTGGGGCGGCGGCGAATTTGAAGAGACGGACTATAACGAATTGACGTTAGAGAAAAACTTCAAGCCTTTCGAACGCTGGCCGATTCGCTACGAGTTTACCATTCGCTTAGAAGACGACCCGCTCACAGGCGAAGAAACCGTCTGGCTCAACCGCATCGTGTTTGATTATTATTTCACCGACGAGATGTGGATCAAATCGTCGCTGCAACACCGCAACAATAGCGTCGGCAACATCAGCGTGATCTACGGTTGGGAGTTCGTCCACAACGCCCATTGGTACTTGGTGTTCAATAGCGTCAAAGATGAATTTGACACCGACAACAGCGTGTTTACCAAACTGACGTATACGTTTTGACGCGCTGTTTCGTTAATGGCGGTGCTGGGGCCGAAGTTGCAGCCCACCTGCCAGCCGATTTCGCTATACCATTGGTTGGCTTTTTCTGGCGTCCATAGAGCGCTGTCCGCCAGTGCGCTTAGATTGATCCCCATAATTAAAAGTGCGGTCATTCCCATTGCGGCAAGTCGCTTCATTTTATTTCACCTGTTGAAGTTATTTTTTATTGCCAGGCATTATTCTCCGTTTTTTCGCAGAATGATACCCGGCAATTGATTTGAGGGTATTGAAAGCGTATCAATGGATTTTTCCTTGCGTATAATAAAAGCACCTTGATGAACGGCGATTGGGTATGAATGTTTTTGGCTTTAATGTATATGGCAGGCCCGTCGAAGACTGTTTTGATTATGCGCTTCAGCATTCGATTCGCCACTTAGAAATTGATTTGAATGCCGCCCATTCTCAATTACACACATTCACGTTGCCCCGAATCGAGTTGCTCAATCAATTTTCACAGCAAACCGGCATTCGCTATAGTTTTCACGCGGATGTGGATATGAACCTGGCGGGCAATTATTTTTTGCGCAAGCCGCATATTCAAGACGCCAAGCAGTGTCTTGAGATCGCCCATCAAATCAACGCCGCTCACATCACCTGCCATCTCGGCCATTTCAGCGCGTTGAAGCCCTGGTCGTGGCGCCGCAAGCAGATGCTTGAGCAGGCCGCGCGCAGCATCGAAAAAATCTTGCGCGGCTTCGCGAATAGCTCCGTCGTCTTGGCCTTAGAAAACGCGCCTTCAATCTCCGGCGAGCGTGAAGTGCACCATCTTGGCGACTGCCTGGATGATTTCGAATATCTGTTCGGCGTGATTCAATCCGATCAAGTGGGCATGTGCTTAGACGTAGGCCACGCGAATACCAACGATGGCGTGTTGGCTTTTTTGAAACAGTTTGGCTCCCGCATCAGCGCCATTCATTTTCATGATAATAATGGAGAGAACGACGAGCATTTATGCGTATGCGACGGCAGCGTTCCGTGGTTGGATTTTGCGGTTGAATTCAAAAAGCAAAACCAGCAAACGCCGTGTATTTCTGAATGCTTTAAGGTGGAGCCTCATGTCGCCATCGGGCGCTTGAAGGCCATCTTCTCTGAAGCCGCTACGCCGAACCCGTGAAGTCATAACTAATTTTAGATTGCAGGTCGGTGATATGCGAGAAGGCTTTTTTCAGAATGGCGCCGTCGAGATTGCTAAGCGCTTTTGGGTTGATAAAGTTATCGGCTTCGGTGTTTTGGCTGATCTTGATCGCCTGATGTTTTAGCCGCAGTTGCATAAGGAACTCATACGTTTGCACGGCGTTTTCAAAGGCGCTTTCGGTCAGGGCGCCCCTCTCCCGCATCGCGGTCAGGCGCTGAACGGTATGGGTTTCTTGAATCTGGTGTTGCAGGGCGTAGAGCCGGGCGAAGTCAACGATGGGGATCATCGCTTCTTTGATGTCAAAGGTTTCAGGGCGCCCCTCTCGGTTTTGAACGACGATGTTTCCAAATAGTCCCAGCGGCGGCTTCAGCAGAAGCGTGTTCTGTGCGAGGCATTGATAAAACGCCGCTTTGCCGCTTGATGTTGCGTGCAGATGCCGGGTCAGGCGTTGTACCAGTTTTGGCTCGCCATAGAGCAGGCGGTAGTCGAAAAATATCTTTAAATCCAAAAACGCTTGCGGGTCAGGGTTGTGAATCCAGTCGGAAAAATATTGTTCCCAAACGCTGATGGGTTGCAGCCATTTGGGGTTCATGGCCATCACGCCGCCTTTGCAGAGGGTGTAGCCGCACTGGTCTAAATTCATGCAAACGGTTTTTGCCACGGCGCTGAGATAGGCCTGGACGGATTCAGCCTGGCTTTCGTCAACGTCTTCATAAATGATGGCGTTGTCCTGGTCGGTGATGAGAGTCTGCTCGCCGCGCCCTTCGCTGCCAAGCGCGATGAAGGCGAACGCGACCGGCGGCGGGCCGCATTCTTCGATGGCGAGATGAATGGCGCGTTGCGCAATTTCATCGGCGATGTTCGTAATCAGGCGGGTCATGCTTTGCGCGCGCGCGCCGCTTTCAAGCAGCGCCTGAATGCTCGCCGTCAATTGTTCGCGGCATTCGTTTAAGTCAATCGCCGAGGAGGCCGCGCGTATCGTTTGTATGAGAAGCGCGGGCGAATGGCTGTGGGCAAACAGCAGTTCATGGTCTGTGATGACGCCTTGAATCTCGCCGTTTGATTGCCGGATGGGGATGTGGCGAATTTTATTCTCCGCCATTAATAGCGCGGCTTCAAATAACAAGGCTTGCTCGTTGAGCGTAATCAGGGGCGAACTCATGATCTCAAACGCTGGGCGGTCTAAGTCAATCTCTCCCTTGAGTACGCGCGCGTTGATGTCGTGTTCGGTAATGATTCCGACCGCTTGGCCTTCGTCGGACTCAACCAAGACGGCGCTGGATTTGTTTTTATTCATAAGTGAAATCACAATATGAATTGGCTGTTCCATGCGGCATGAAACCCGTTTGGCGGATGATTGCGTCACCGGCTGCATCAAGTGGTGTTGTGAGGTTTGCATGTCAGCCAGCAGGCGGCTTTTTTGGTTGTCCGCGTTTTTTTGCTTGGTCTTATCTTCAATCACGCCCATGAACATGCGGGAGTAGGCGTTTGCGTTCGATGCCGCCGCAGACAGCGAGGCGTGGACCAATGCGCCGTCTTTACATTGCAGGCGAATGTCGGTGTAGCGGGCGCATCCATCGTGGTTGAGTGAATGAAGAAATTGGTGGTAAGCGCTTTCATCCGCAAATATCGCGCGCAGAGAAACCGCCGCCAGTTCGGCTTCGCTCTCATACCCCAGAAGCGCCAGCAGCGCAGAATTGGCTTTGGTGAAGCGCGGGTTTTTATCAAGCGTTGAAAGAAAAATGGCGATGTCGAGCCGTTCCGTCATGGCTTGGTAGTGTATGTCGGCTTGCCCGTTTTCAATTTCGTTGTCGCTGGGCTGGTGCGCGTCTTTAACGATTAATAACACCGCCTGCTTGTAGGCGAACACGACTTTGGACGCAGAGAGTAAAACCTCAATTGGCTCGCCGTCTTTTGTGATGAGATGGCAAGGGTGTTGCGGCGGGACGTCGCTGTCTGAGAGAAAATCTTCCCAGTAGGATTGCGTAAAAAACGCCTCGTCAAATAATTGTTCGAGAGAGAGGCCCTCAAACTCGTTGGCGTCATACCCCAGCATGTCTTGCGCTTTTTGGTTGGAATAAAACGCCTCATTGTTGGCCAGTATGATGAAGCCTTCGGTCGAGGCTTCGACCAGCGTCTTGTATTTTTCGCGAGACGCCCGCAGTTCGTTTTCCGCGTGGACGCGCTGAATTTCAATGTTTGAACTTTGCCAGGCGATGAATGTCAGCAGCAACGAAACCAATGCCGTAATGCCGAATGAGATGAAAATGAGATGGTTGGTGATTGCGCCGATTTCTTCTTTAACGTCTTCAATGTAGATGCCGGTGCCGATGATCCATCCCCACGGCTCAAATTGTTTCACGAACGAAAGTTTGGGTACGATGCGGCTTTGGTCGTCTTTCCATTGCCACATATAATCGACGAACCCCTCACCGTTTTGTTTTACCACATTGACAAATTCAACAAACATGCGCTTGCCCGTCGGGTCTTCATAATCGGTCAGGCTTTGATTGTTTAAGTCGGGCAAGTAGGGGTGGACCACCATGCGCGGTTCCATGTCGGTGATCCAAAAATAGTCTTTGCCCTCATAGCCATATCGCAGAAACTGGATGCGGGCGATGGCGCGTTGTTGCGCTTCTGCACGGGTGAGTTTGCCGTCGCGCTCTTCGGTTTCTAATTCAGCGAGAACGCTCCACGCCGAGTAGGTCAACTCGCGAATCATCTCGCGTTTGCGTTCGAGGATGGAGTCTTCAAAAAAGGGGACCAATAGAAAAAACAAAATGGCGACAAATAAAACAATCGTCAGCAGCGATGGAAGAATGATGCGGAAGAAGAAGCCCCGGTTCGTGATGTATCTCATGGCGTTGCCATTAGCCCTTGTCGTGGCATTGCGCGGGTGTGGAACGACCGAAACAAGGGGAGGGCGAGGCTCCCGCCGAGCCGCAAAGACGCGAAATGCTTTCACGCAATTCTGGCTCATTCGCAATGACGCATATTTTTTTGCTGCTTATAGATTACATGAGTCGGATCGAAGAACAAGCATAAAAACAACCGCCCCTCCTCTGAGAACAGAAGAAGGGCGGAATCATCAACAAGGATTAATCTTAATAGCCGTGAACTTTTTTGGCGAGGAACTCTTTGATCTCAATCGGCGTATTTCGCCCCGTGGCAATCGAGACCAGGATGTTGGCGATAATGGCCAGCGGTGCGCCCAACCATGCGAAGTACCAGGCGTTGAGGTAGTAAGTCACCATCTCATGCGCGGGCAGCGTAACGTTGTATTTTCCGCAGACGAAATAAACCAGCGCGATCATCGAGACGGCGCTGCCTGTGAGCAATCCCGCCCACGCTCCGGCGCGGTTGGAGCCGCTCCACCAGATGCCCAACAAAAATAGCGGGAAGATGGTGCAGCCCGCCAGCGAAAACGCCAGCGCAACCAGCTGGGCGATCAGGCCCAGTTTCATCAGCGCAACAATCGTGACCGCAATCGCCATCAGGACGGTGCCGAGACGCGCCATAAACATCTGGGTGCGTTCGGTCGCTTGCGGGTTAATCACTTTGAAATACAAATCGTGCGAGAAGGCCGATGCGCCTGCAACCAGCAGGCCGGAGACAGTAGAGAACGCAGCCGAGACCGCGCCCGCCGCGAGAAGCCCTATGACTAGCGGGTATACATCGCCCAACTGCGCGGTGTATACCACGATGGCGTCTTTGGCTAACACGCCGACTTCGGGGTTGGCGGAAAGGATTTTACCAAATGCGGAATAAACCGGTGCGCTCCAATAGAGAAGCGAAATAAAGAACAGGCCCCATACCACCGACCAACGCGCGTCTTTTGCGCGGGGGACGACGTAAAAGCGCTGAATGACGTGCGGCAGCCCGGCGGTTCCGATCATCAATGAGAAGCAAATCGCCATCCATTGAAACGAGGTCTGCCCGGTGGCCGGGTCCCACGGCATGGCGAATTCGGCTGATGGAAGAATGCCAAACTCATGCCCCATCACGTTGGCTAACCCGTTGGGTTCAACCCCGGCGACGATGTCGGAGACCACTGCGCCGTAGCCCAGTTGCGGCAGAATCGCCATGTAGCCGTATTCGTTACACAAAATAAACAGCGGAATCATAAACGAAATAATGATGATGACATACTGAATCTGCATGTTCTTGGTGACGCCCAACATGCCCGAGATCAGCGTGTAGGCCAACACCACCGAACTGCCGACGATGACTGCGAGGGCGTAGTCGATGCCGAGAATCCACTTGAACATCAGGCCGATGCCCGCGAACTGGCCGACGCAATAGGAAAACGAAATGAAGATCGCCAGACACGCGCCGAAGGCGCGCAGCCCCTGCGAGTAATAACGGTCGCCGATGAAGTCCGCCGCCGTGTATTTCCCAAAGCGGCGAATCTGCCCCGCCATCAAAACCAATAGCAGAACATACCCGCCCGTCCAACCCACGACGTATGAAAGGCCGTGATAGCCGGAACCATACATGATGGCGGCCATGCCGAGAAACGACGCCGCGCTCATCCAGTTAGAGGCGATGGCCATGCCCGCGCCGATGGGCGAAATCTTGCGGCCCGCCGCCCAATAGGCTGAGGTGTCTTTGGCGCGGTGGAAAATGCCGACCATGATAAATGTCGCCAGCAGAATAATAAGAATAATCGCCGGGCCGAGTTTGAACTTGCCTTCGAGCTCGGTGGCGCTGGTGATTTGCGCAAACGCGCTTTGATTAAACGCGAGAATGATCGTAAACAGTGTGATTGAGATCAGTCGTGTCATTGTTGTTCTCCCCTTTAGAATTGTGGCTGTCATTATTCATCCTCGAAGTTGTACTTGGTGTTGAGCCGGTCGGTGATGGTGGCAAAAATCAAACAGAGAACAACAAATAGGATGAGCAGAAACTGCGCGGTATACCAATAATGAAAAGGGAAGCCGAGAAAACGAAAATCGGTCAACGCGCTTTGGTTATGGATCAAATACAGTTCCATAATTTCTGGAACCTGGCTGCTGACGGCGCCCTCTTCAGTCGGCGCTAACGCAAACGCTAGAAAGTCAGCCCGCAGCGAGTCAAAACCGGTGCTTTCGAGGCCAATCGCTTGAACGGCGAGGGCGACCGCTTGCGGCTTGGTGTCCGGGTTGGCTAGATTGGCGAGATAGCCCGCTTTTTGGTCGGCTGCAATCAGGCTGAGAACGATTTTGCTGACGGAATCTTGCAATACTTCTTTGTGGTCAGGCTTAAGGGCGATGTTTTTGCCCAAGGCCGATAAGGCGGCTTTGGCGAAATCTTGTTTTTCACTTTGACTGGCGCTGGCGTTTTCGATGTTCGGCCAGACAGTCTCAAAGGCCGTATAACTGGGTTCCGGCGTGGGTTGGTTCATCGCGATCAGCAAAAACTGAAAACCAAACACCGCGACCGCCCAAACCACCACCATGATGACCACCATTCTCATGTTGGCGCGTGAATGGTCGGTTTTGGGAAAGAAAAAATTGACGTCGTGTTCGCTTGCTTCGCGCCCTGCATTTTGAGTCGGCTGTTGAGACATTCCGTTTCCTCCTGCGTAATGTGAAATCAAAGCAATTCAGTTAAACTCGCAGATACACATATATATTGACGCATCTCCATTGAGGTGCGTTGGTGATTTATTCTCGCATTGAACTCGTCGAATCCAAGAGCATCTGATGCTTAATGCAACGTATTGAATGTCTCACTTAAATCAAAGCAATCAAAATAAAACGTGTTAGAAATGGGGCTTTTGTCATTCTTATATATACATAGAAACCTTTGAAGTGCAATCAAGAATTAAGATAATCCCCAGTCAAAAAAAAACACTCGCAAGTCGTTTGTGAGAACAGTGTTAGTTATATAAATCGCGATGTTAGCATATTTGCGCTTTACTGTATACTGATGATCCTTCAAGGATGATACGAACTTTTATTTCGCGAGGAAGTATAAGTAAGAGCCATCCATTGCTTGATCCCCCCAGGTGTTACAAGTCCAAAAACATTATGATATTTGCCCCCCTTAAAAAAAGGGGGGTGGCGCCATAGGCGCCGGGGGGATGAGATTGGGTTTTCAACAATAACTAATATGTCATACATAAAAATTGGTAATCATATTTTCGTTTCATCTTGTTTTTGACGCAGTTTTATAGTCCAATACAACCATAATCCTCATAAAAGAAACGTACGGCATCCATGCAACTGAACACGATTGATATCCTCGTTTTTCTCACATTCTTCATCATCGTTGTTGGCGTCAGCCTCTTTAAAAGCCGCCACGAAAAAAACAGCGAAGACTATTTTCTCGCAGGCCGCGGCCTCAGCTGGTGGATGATCGGCATCTCGATTGTCGCCGCCAATCTCTCCACCGAACAATTCGTCGGCATGGCGGGGCAGGGCGCGGGCGGCGTGGGGCTGGCGGTCAGTTCGTGGCAACTGGTCGGCGCAGTTGGCATCGTTCTGGTCGCGTTTACGTTTTTGCCGCGCTTTCTCCGCAGCGGCATCTACACCATGCCGGAATATTTAGAATACCGCTACAACAACACATGCCGCGCGATTATGGCGGTGTATACCGTGGTGGTGTATGTCACGGTGTTGGTTACCGCTGTGTTATATTCGGGCGGGCTGACGCTGGCGACGATATTTGATCTTGATCTCACTCTTTCCGTTTGGATTATCGGGATGCTCGCGGTGATGTATTCGGCCTGGGGCGGGCTAAAAGCCGTCGCCTGGGCGGACGTTTTTCTCGGCAGCGCCCTCTTATTGGGCGGCTGCGTCACCTTATGGCTTGGATTGCGCGAAGTCGGCGGCCTGGGCCAGTTCATGCAAGACAACGCCGATAAACTACACATGGTTTGGCCTTCCGACCACCCGGACCTCCCCTGGACGGGCATCGTCGCCGGGATGTGGATACCCACGCTGTATTATTGCGGACTCAATCAATTTATCGTACAACGCACCCTTGCCGCCAAGAGCCTCAAAGAAGGCCAGTTGGGCATCGTCTTCGCCGCGTCGTTGTGGTTGCTGGTGCCGTTCGCGATCGTGGTTCCTGGAATCATCTCGTACCAGTTATACGGCGCTCAACTCGAAACGCCCGACCAAGCCTATCCGATGTTGATTCGCAATCTGGTTCCCGATGGTATGCGCGGGCTGATGTTCGCCGCGATTGCGGGCGCGGTGGTCAGTTCGCTGGCGTCGATGTTGAACTCGGCCTCCACCATCTTCACCATGGATTTATACAAACGCTATGTCGGCCCCGACGCAGCCCAAAAAACACTGGTGACGATTGGGCGGGTGATGACGCTCGCTTTTGTGGTGGTGGGCTGTGTGCTCGCGCCGTATTTGGCTGACCCACGTTTTGAGGGCGTGTTTAATTTTATCCAGGAGTTTCAAGGCTATGTTTCGCCGGGCGTTTTGGCGGCGTTTGTGTTTGGCTTCGCGGTGAAAAAAGCGCCGCCGCTGGCGGGCGTGACTGCGTTGTTGCTGAGCGCGCCGCTTTATGGATTGCTGCAATGGCAGATCAACGACGTGCATTATCTCATTCGCATGTGCATCACGTTTTTCGTCGTCATCTTTGTGATGTCGGCAATCACTCTGGCAAATCCGCTGGCTCAGCCGCGCGTTATGCCAGTGAAAGCCGACTTTGATATGACTTCGTCCGGCCTGGCAAAAGTGCTGAGCGGTTTTGTGATCGCTGCTGTGATTGTGTTCTTTATCGTATTTCGCTAATCCGGTTTGACAATCAGGAGAATGACTATGAAGCGCTTCATTACTAGCCTGCTCATACTATGCACCGTATCTCTCGCTTACGCATCGAATGAAATTGATCTTGCAGGGCGTTGGCGTTTTCAACTCGATCCTGAAAATATTGGAACCAGCAGCCAGAATTGGCAACTTCAAACGCTCACGCAAAGCGTTCGCTTGCCGGGTTCGCTGCAAGAACAAGGCTACGGCGAGGCGCCGCGCAAGGATTCAAACTGGACAACGGGAATCGGTCTCAAGTTGCTCGACGATTCGCGCTTTGCTGAGTATGTCGAAGCTGACGAGTTTCAAAGCCCATTTTGGCTGACGCCCGAACGCCTCTATGTGGGCGCCGCGTGGTATCAGCGCGATATCCAGACGCCAAAGAATTGGGACGGCAAACGCATCGTTCTTTTTTTAGAGCGCCCACATTGGCAAACCAGCGTCTGGATTGACGGCAAAGGCGCGGGATCGCAAGACAGCCTGGGCGTTCCCCATGAATACGACATTACCGAATTCATCATCCCTGGAAAAAAACAGCAGCTCACCATCCGCGTCGATAACGGCTATGTGGTTCCGGTGGGTAAAGATGCGCATAGCATTTCTGACCAGACCCAATCAAACTGGAACGGCCTCGCAGGCGCAATCAAACTTATCGCCGGCCCGCGCATTTGGTTTGATGATGTTCAAATTTACCCTGACCTCGACCGCAACCAGATTGATGTTCAAATTAAACTCGGCAACGCCACCGGGCAATCAGGCCAGGGCGAACTCTCACTCTCAACGAAGAACGCAACCGCTCGCTCGCATCCCGTCAAATGGAACGCCGAAAACGGCGCCGTCAATCTCACATATAACATGGGGGACGACTGGCAGGCGTGGAGCGAATATAGCCCTGTCCTCAATACATTGCATCTTTCTCTCAAGCAGAACGGCGCGGCGCTGGCGCAACGCGACGTGCAATTCGGGATGCGTGAATTGGGCATCAAGGGCAAGCAGTTCACCATCAATGGCACCCCGATTTTTATTCGCGGAACCTTGGAATGCGCCATCTTTCCTGAACACGGCTATCCGCCAACGGAGGTAAAAGAATGGAAGCGTTTGATTGGCATCGCCAAGTCGCACGGCTTGAACCATTTTCGCTTTCATTCGTGGTGCCCTCCCCAGGCGGCGTTTCAAGCGGCGGATGAAGAGGGCTTTTACATTCAGGCCGAAGGCTCTTGTTGGGCGTCGTTCGGCGATGGTACGGAACTAGACGAATGGATTTATCTCGAATGCGACCGCATGTTGAAAACCTACGGCAACCATCCCTCGTTTTTATTTATGTCGCCCAGCAACGAACCCGGCGGAAAAAACCGCGATGCGTTTTTGGGCAAGTTGGTGAATTACCTCAAACAAAAAGACCCGCGCCGCTATTTCGCCGCCGGGGCGGGCTGGCCCAATATCCCTGAGAACCAATACAGCATTCAATACGCGACCCGATTGCAAAATTGGAAGACGCTCAAATTCGATCAACCGCCGCAAACCTGGGACGACTATCGCGACTATGTGAACGACCTTCCTATCCCCACCATTGGTCACGAAATCGGGCAGTGGTGCGTATACCCTGACCTCAGCGAAGCGGGCCAATACAAGGGCGTATTAAAGGCGAAAAATATTGAGGTGTTTCGCGATAAATTACAAAAAGCGGGCATGTTGCATCTAGCGGACGATTTCTTGATGGCGTCGGGCAAGTTCCACACGCTGCTTTACAAACAAGAGATCGAGGCCGCGCTGCGTACGCCGGGCTATGCGGGCTTTCAGTTGCTCGACCTGCATGATTTCCCCGGGCAGGGCACAGCTCCCGTCGGGGTATTGAATGCGCTCTGGAACGAGAAGGGCTATGTGAGCGGCGATGAGTATAGCCGCTTCTGTAACGATGTGGTCCCGCTGGCGCGTATGAAAAAACGCATCTTCACCAACGATGAATATTTTAACGCGGCAATCGACGCCGCCAATTATCGCGATAGCGACTTGAGCGATATTAACGTCCACTATGAACTCGTCAGCGAGTCGGGGCAGTCTATCTTTGACGGCGAGCGCCTCGCGCCGCAAATCTCCGCTGGCGGATTAACCCGCCTCGCAGAAATCGCCTGCCCGCTCGATCAAATTCATCAAGCCGAAAAATTAACCCTTACCATTTCGTTTGAGGGGACGCCCTACAAAAACTCATGGGAAATTTGGGTGTATCCAAAAGATGTTGCCGTCGATCCCAAAGGCGTCGTGTTGACCCAAGACTGGCGCGAAGCGCTTGCGGAACTGCAATCCGGCGGCAACGTGGTGCTGGTTCCCAAAAGCGATGAAGTCGCTAGCAATACGTTAGGCCGCTTCCGTCCCATTTTTTGGAACCGCATTACTTTCCCTCAACAAAAAGAACACACAGTCGGGTCATTGATCCGTAACCACCACCCGGCGTTGGAGGGCTTCCCTACAGACGCCTATAACAATTGGCAGTGGCAAGACCTGCTCGATTCGTCGAAGCCGATTATTTTAGATTCGCTGCCCGAACCATACTTCCCCATTATGCAACCGATTGACGATTGGAATGATTGCCAAAAACTGGGCGTGTTGTTCGAGGCCAAAGTTGCGAAGGGAAACCTGTTGGTTTGTTCGATGGATGTCGTGAATGATCTCGAAAGCCGCGTGGTTGCGCGGCAGTTGCGTTCGAGCCTGCTTCACTATGCTGCGGGCAAGAAGTTTAGCCCGGAATTTGAACTGGCGGAGGAAACGGTTCGCAGCCTGTTTCAGTAAGCGGCGAAAAATTTAAAATAGTTCATCCGGTAAGTGAGTCCCTACATTGACGGATGGACATGATTTAGGTTAAGAAAACCTATTCCTGCATACCAAAAATTGATAAACCAAATATAGGCATGGATGCAACTCTGGGAGCGTCTGTGCATAAGGGCCTGAAAGCCCGCACTGAAGCGAGCAGAGTTGTACCCATGCCATACACAGCGAAATCTCAATTCAATTGATTAAAATAAAGTATCCAATTTACGGAAGAACCTTTAAAATTGAGATTGGATGGCCCGGTTAAGTTTCTCTTTATACTTTCGGCCCATGCCCAGTTTTTTGCCGTCGCGTAACACCACGATGTAGTCATGCCCGTCGGGTTGGATTTCTTGAATATGGTCAATGTTGATAATCGCTGACCGGTGAATGCGCAAAAACGATTGCGGGTCGAGTTTGGCTTCAAGGTTCGTCATGGTTTCACGTAATAGATGCGCCTCATTGTTGGTGTGCACTTCGACATAGTTTCCCGCCGCTTCGACCCAGTCGATTTCACTGACTTGTAGAAAAAAGATGCGTGACGTCGTCCGAATCGCCAAGCGCGTGATGTGCTTAGGGGTGAGTTGTATCTCTTGCATCACTTGCAGCAGCCTGTCTGATTGTGCGCCTTCTTGCTGCTTTTCAATAAAACCAAGAACTCGCTTTAACGCGCTGTTGAAGCGCTTGGGCGGGTATGGCTTCAATAAATAATCAAACGCGTGTTTTTCAAACGCTTCAATAGCGTATTGGTCATACGCGGTGACGAAAATAACGAAGGGCATCTCCGCCGCGCCAATGGCGTTAATCACTTCAAGGCCGTCCATCACCGGCATTTGAATGTCTAAAAAAACCAGCGACGGCTTATGTTGCAAAATGGCTTCGGTCGCTTCCATCCCGTTTGAACATTCCGCCGCGACCTTAACTTCAGGGAACGCTTTGAGCGAAGTGAGAATCGTCCGGCGCGCCAGCGCTTCATCATCAACGATCAGGGCTTTATAGTGGTTGCCAGAATACTGTGCGGATTGAGTTTTCATAACGGTGTCTATCGCTGGGCCCCTGCCTGCGGCAGGCAGGCTACGGGCGCGAATATTTTTTTCAACGCTCTAATGGGCTGGTTCATGGTTGTTTGATGTTTGTATGGGTTCGGTGTGGTAGGGAATCCGAATCATGATTTCCGTTTCGCCGTCTGCGTTTTTGTTCATTTGAAACGAATGCGATTCGCCATATAAAAATTGCAGGCGCTTTCGGGTGTTCGTCAGCCCGACGCCTTCGCTCGATTGTAATTCATCCAGCGAGCATGAACCACTGTCTTGAATCACAAACTCAATTTCATCGCCGTTGCGCTGCGCCCGAATACGGATGACGCCCCCGTCTGCTTCTTTTGAAATGCCGTGCCGGATGGCGTTTTCAACGATGGGCTGCAATAAGAATGTTGGCGTTAGCGCAGAATCTAATTTGGGGTCAATCGCTTTTTCCACCCGAAGCCGGTCCGAGAAACGAATGGTTTGAATGGCAAGATAATTGTCGAGAAATAAAAACTCATCGCGCAGCGGCGCTTCGTGTTGGTCGTGAGATTTCAGCGTATGCCGGAACATTTCGCTTAAATTTGTTATCATATTGTCGGCGGCGCTCATGTTGTCTTGCAACTGTTCCGGTTTGACCTGTTCGCGCAGCAGCGACGAGATTGAGTTGAGCGTGTTAAACAAAAAATGAGGCTGCAATTGCATTTGCAGCGAATTGAGATGGGCCTGCGCCAGCTGCGTCTCTAACTGGCTGGAGTGTATCTCTCTTTCCCGCAGAACATGGTAATACTGCAACGAAAAAACAAACGCGAGGATGAAGCCAAAAATCATATATTCAATAAACAGCCGGGGCGAAAAAATTGCGCGGACAACCAACTCTTGGAAGGTGTCAATCCTGCGCCAATCGGTGCGGCCAAGATTGAAAATATATTCGAAAAGCAATGACTTAATCACAACAACGACCGTTGCGGCAATCAAAATCACAAAGATGCATTTCCCTATTTTTTTTTGAAATGAAAATTGAGTATTGATCAACCAGACCGCAACCGGGACGGTGAGCGCCCAGGAGTTCCACCCCAAAAAACTAAACCAAAAATCTTGCAATACATTCGGAGTTTTGCCGTAAAAACTATCGCGAAACGCCTCCATCGTTGTGGTGGCGCAGGCGATCAGCGTGAAAAAAATCACAACAACGATGGTGTTGTACAGAACGCTGTTGCGGGGGCGGTTCATGGGGCTGGTTTCCAAAGTCATGTTCTCGAGTTAAATTCCCGTGGTTATTGATAACAACGTAAGACGGACTAAGTGAAAAGCATAGTTGTATGAAATTCATCCGGCTCTGTTATTTTGATAAAATTCAGGGATGAGTCGCTTGTTTTAGAGGCAAAGCGCATATCCGTTCGTCTTATCTCTGTTGATTGAATAATTATTCATTTATAATTCAGCCAGGTGAAGTAGAATGACTTCTATTGGCTTTTTTGCATTGAAAAAAACGGCGGAAAGATTGGGAGGTCATATCTTCAATAGATAGTCCTGGGATCTTTCCGCCACACCAACATACCTGAATAACAGAGTAGTGCAGTCATTTTTTAATGACCGTAATAATGTGATAAGTGTTTCATTCAAGTGTTTAAACTGCATTATCGTGTGATGAGTTGTTACTCAGCATGGCTTCTTCATTTCTTCTATGCTTCAGCCCTGTTATTGTTGGTCCATCCGGTAAGTGAGTTCTTGTATTGATGGATGACCATGATTTTGATTCAGAAACAGGCTCCGGTATTTCATAAAGTGACAAACCAATCCGGCTTGGGTGCCATTGACTTAAGACTCGTAGCCCAGGCTTTTAGCCCCCCTTATTTAAGGGGGGACGGCGCTGAAAGCGCCAGGGGGGATTCGGGCGCAATGAGTTGTACCCATGCCACATACAGCGAAATCTCAATTCAATGTATAAAAAAGTATCCAATTTACGGAAAAACCTTATTGTTGAAACGCCTCGGTGAATTGCCGGGTTCAGTTTAAAGAGTCGAGCCCTGTCTATCATTTGTAAAATCAATGACTTGAGGAAAGTTGAGTGATTTAATCTGTTTTTTGAGGTGCATTCGACTATAATTAATACACGATTTTACGATGCAATTTATCTTCAGGGGAAACATGGGACGAGCAATCCAGGCCAGCGAAATAGAATCGGCAACATGCCCGGTTATCGACATTGATTTAATCATTAATGCGTCGATGACGCTGCAAAATATGATTCAACTGTTTCGCGATTCAACTGGGTTAGACCTGTTTTTGGTTCTCAAAAACCAAGACGATGAATTTGAAGAGCAAGGTCTGCTTCAGGATGTCTGCAAACCGGATTTCTGTAGTTTAATGCAGCACAGCCCTAAAGGCCACGATCACTGTAAAACCTCACACGAGACGATGTGCCGCCAGTCGGTTTCGGAAAACCGCCCGATGTTAAAATTGTGCCACTCGGGTCTCGTCACAATTCATTACCCCATTTCGCTCAGCAATGGCGTGACGGGAGACATTCAAACAACATGCGCCATTGAACATGGGGCCCGTGAATCGTTTTCAAAACAAGCGCAAGAAATCGCCCATGAATATGGGTTAGAAAAAGACGATGTCGAACAGTCCATTGATGCCATGCGGATTTTATCGAAAAAGAAAATCCAGAATGTGATGAATTGGCTGGAATTAGTTGTTGATTACCTCTGCGAATCTTCAAATAAAAATTCGCCCGTTCAGCCTGACGAAACGGCGCCGACTAAAAGCGAAAACATCATTCAATGCTCGTCTGTTGAATACCAAATCCGAAGCGAAATCGCCCGTACGGTTTCCTTGCCGGTTTGGCGTTCTAACCGCAGTACCGGGGCAACCGCTGAAGTGATGGAGCTGGTTCAAGACTACGTGTTAACACACTATTCAAAAGACTTGTCCGCCAAAATCATGGCGCAAGCCTTAGGGTATGACCCCGGTTATTTTTCTAAAAAATTCAAAGAACACACAAGCGATTCATTTGTGAAGTTTGTCGGGCGAATCCGCCTGCAAAAAGCCAAAGAAATGCTACAGGACCCGTTCATCACGCTGGTTGACGTATCGGAGCGCTGTGGATTCTCAGACCCTGCTTATTTTTCCAATGTCTTCAAGAAAGAATTCGGCGTTTCTCCCTCCCGACTCCGGTAATTTTCAGTCATTTATATAAAAGTCCATGTTTCCCCTCGGCGATGATCCTGGAAATTCACTCGAATATCTCTGATTCCTCGAGAATTCACAAGGTTTCCCTATTTATTACAAGCTTTTTAGTATTGAAGTCTGCCTTCATAACAGGAATAATCCCTAATGTACTCCAATGTAGCTAATTAGTTATATTTTGATCATTTGATTGATTTTGGGATTGGCTACTTACTCTTCACATCGAGGTGCAGCATGAAGAAGCGAAATATCTTAAGCAGAATTCTTGTAATCTGTATGATGATGGCGGCTCCGGTTTTCGCAATGGCGGCTGGCGGCTTAAGCGTCACCATTGATAATGTAACCATTAATGACGCGATGCAGCCTGTCGTGAGTTTTGAGATGCTCGATGATGGAGGAAACCCGGTTGCCATTAGCGATGTTTCCTATCGTTTTGCTTTTGCGCGTTTAGAAGTCCTCGATGCAGCCAAAGGCAGTTCCCGCTATGTGAACTATGTTGTCAATGTTCAAACGGTTCCCGAAGGCTACGAAAATGCAGGCGCCTCCGCCGAACAGGGCAGTTATGACAGCCGTGGTGCAATTACTGATTTTGGCGGCGGTCGCTATCTCTATACATTTGATAATGTGGTTCCTGCTGATTTCGACTCCTATTCAGGCATGACTCACACCATGAGCGCCCAGATTCAGCGCACCTATGAAGAAAAGAGTTACATTGCTAATCCGTTGTTCCACTATGTCCCCAATGGCGGCGAAGTGACGGAACTGCGCAAAGTCGCTACAACCGAAGGCTGCAACAAATGCCACTCCAGTTTGGCGTTGCACGGCAGCGGTCGTCGTGAGATCGGCTATTGCATCCTCTGCCACAACCCGCAATCTGTTGATCCCGATACCGGCAATACCGTCGATATGGCGGTTATGACCCACAAAATTCACATGGGTTCGAGTTTGCCCAGTGTCGAAGCGGGCGGAAGTTACAAAATCGTTGGTTATCGCCAAAGCACACATGACTACTCACACGTTGTGTTCCCTCAAGACATCCGAAATTGCGAAACATGCCACGCTGGCCCCGATGCAGAAGTTTGGAAGACAGCGCCTTCACGCGCGGTTTGCGCTTCCTGCCACGATGACGTCAACTTTGAAACCGGTGAGAACCACGGTTCCGGCATTCCGCAAGCGAATGATGATATGTGCACTCAGTGCCACCAGGCGGATGGCGATGAATTCGGCATCAGCGTCGCTGGCGCCCATACGATTCCTGTTAAATCAGCCAAAAACAAAGGGCTGATTGCAGAAATTATTGAAGCATCCAACACGGCGAATGGCGAAATGCCGATTGTTAAGTTCACGCTGAAAGATGGCGAAGGCAATTTGGTTGCTCTCGAAAGCCTGAGCCGCTTGCGTTTGATCGTTGGCGCTCCAACTAGCGACTATGCTTCATACTACAGAGAGGATATGCTTACGGATCCTCCTTCTGTGACATTAGATGGCGATGTCTACACCTACACCATGACCACTCCGATTGCTGATGATATTCAAGGATCAATCGCGTTGGCCATCGAATCTCGTATTAGCGTTCTCGTTATCGACGTAGCTGGTGAAGATGATGACGTTTCCGTGAATGAAAACACATTCAACCCCGTATTTTATGCAGCGGTTACCGACTCCGCTCCCGTTGCGCGCCGCATGACGATTTCACAAGAAAAATGCGAAGCCTGCCATGATCGCCTTGAATTCCACGGCGGCTCCCGACGCAATGTTGAATACTGCCTCGTCTGCCATAACCCGCGCACCAGCGACGTTGAAGAACGCCCCGAAGGCGTGATGGGCGGCGAATCGGTGGGCATGGCGTACATGATCCACAAAATCCACAAAGGCGAAACGCTGGAAAAACCGTTCTTGGTCTTTGGACATAATTCAAGCGAACATGATTTCAACGAAGTCTTGTTCCCGGGCAGCATCACCGAATGCAGCCTCTGCCATACCACAGAGGTTCCTAACTTGCCGTTGCCGAGTGGAGTCATGCCGATCGAATTCTTGGATAAAGAGCTCAATCTGGTCAAGATTCCTCCGACGACTGCTGCTTGCATATCGTGTCACGATAACGACGGCGCGATTGCCCACGCTGAATTGAATACAACTTCAGGCGGCGTCGAATCATGCGCCGTTTGCCACCAGGGCGGTCGCAGCTCGGATATCATTAAAGCCCACGAAGACGATTCGTTTCTGAACGTCATCGAAGTGCTTGGTTCTGATGATACGAGCGTTGGTCCATGGGATATTCACTAATCTTTGAAAATACCAGATGCAACAAATGCAGAATGGGCCTGCCGGAAACTTCCGGCAGGCTTTTTTTTTGTGGATGCCATGATTTTGATTACGAAAACGTATTCCGGGATATTAAAGAAAAAGACAAACTAAATCAGGCGTGGGCGCAACTCTGGGAGCGCCTGTGCAAAAAGGCCTGAAAGCCCGCACTGAAGCGAGCAGGGTTGTACCCACGCCAAACGCAGCGGAGGGGTATCAAATCGTTCATGTACATCATCCAAGCGACGCAGGTGATTGTGTGGAGCGGCTTTCGTAGGAAGCGACCAATAAGGCCGCCCGGAGACAAGCGGAATACAACACCGAGGAGTACGGCGATCATGTATAAGTTTCGTTGTTTTGCTACTTTTTTGTTATTGCAAGCGCAGTAAAGTTATCTCGCATTTCGATGCGTGAGCCCCTACCTCCCGCAGGCCGAGGCTTAGCGAAAGATACAGTTATGAAAACTCAATCCGCACATAATTCAGGCAACCGCTCTAAAACGTATTCCGGGATATAAATAAAAAGACAAATCAAATCAGGCTTGGGTGCAACTCTGTGAGCGCCTGTGCATAAGGGCCAGAAAGCCCGCACTGAAGCGAGCAGAGTTGTACCCATGCCTGATGCAACGAAAGAGGAAGAGGTGGCTTTTAGAGCGATTGAAATATAAACGCGCCTGTAGCCTGCCTGCCGCAGGCAGGTGTGCATAAGGGCCTGAAAGCCCGCACGGAAGCGAGCAGAGTTGTACCCATGCCTGATGCAACGAAAGCCCAATTGAATTGGTTGAAAAGTATCCGATTTACGGAAAAACCGTATTTCGTTAATCGTTTGTTGAGTTCGAAATTACTTGCTGCCTAAGCAATAGAGAAAGCGGTCGCCGCGAACAAAGATTCGCCCTTGAGTGAACGCGGGCGAGGCGAGAATCCACTCATCAATAAAGGGAACTTCTTCCGCTTGCTCAAATTCCGCAGTCGTTTTGACGCGATAGGTTTTACCTTTTTCGCTCATCATATAAATCCATTCGCCAACCAGAACCGGCGATGATTGAAACATATCGTCCATCTCGTGCTCATAGAGCATCTCGCCCGTCTCGACTTTGTGACATGACAGCGTTCCCATCGTGGTCAACAGCCAGATCAATTCGCCGTCGGTCACCGGGCTGCCGATATCGGGCGCCATGCAGTCGACATGCCAGGCAACGTGCGATTCGGTAACGTCGCCGCTGCCGTCTGTTTTGATCGCGGCCATCCATTCATTGGGTTGAATCACAATCGCCATGTCTTTGGCGATTACGGGCGAGGGCGCGAGGTCGGTTCCCATCATGGTGGCGCGCCACAGTTCTTCGCCGGAGTCGGCCTTGTAGCCAATCACCCACGGTTCCGAGACGGTAATGATCTGTTCGCCGCTGTTGGTTTTCGCCAAAATCGGCGAGGTCCAACTGTTCGCCACCGGGCGGACGGTTTGCCATACAACGCTCCCCGTCTTACCGTCGAACGCATACAGGACAGACGTGTCATCGTCTTCATAGCCCTGGTCATATTGCACGATCACTTTGTCTTGATAGCACATCAGAGACGTGGCGTAGCCGTACACGCTGTCAGGGACGCCCAGGTTTTTCGCCCACACGCGGTTGCCGTCAAAGTCAAACGCGACCAGCGAGCCGTCGAAGAAAATCGCATACACGCGGGCGCCGTCGGTCGCCATGGTGGAGGCGGTACGGCCTGTGCCTTCCATGACGCGCGGTTCTTCGCTGGGCGCGCCGGGAACCATGCCAATCGGTTTGCGCCATAGCAACGCGCCGTCTTCAGTTGAATAGCAGAAAATCTCTTTGGTATTTTCATCGGCGCCCGACATGAATAAGCGGTCGCCCCAGACGATAGGCGAGTTGTTGCCCTCGAGCAGGACTTCCGTCTTCCAGATGATGCCGTCGCCGCTTTCGCCGTCCCAGGTTGTCGGGGCGGTTTCGTAATGGGCGACGCCTACGCCGCCCGGCCCACGAAAACGCGACCAGTTCTGGCGAATTTCTTCTTGGGTCGGAAACGTGACTTGCGGCGCCGCTTCGGCGATTTGCTCGGCTTCGTCGGATGCTGAGGGCAGATCAACGCCAGGGGCGAACCCCAACGCCAGAGCGCCTGCCAACAAGACGATGGATGAGCCGATGACGGTTTGCCGCGCTTGCGTCGTCGCATTGGCTTCGCGCAGCGGGTCTTTGTTCTTTACTCTCTTCTTGGGTAATTTCTTTTGCATCGCGACTGTCTTCTTTAATGCGAGCAACAACACAATCACGCCCGCCAATAGCAAATATTTGCCGCGTTTAGAAAACGCCATCCGTTCAAAATATTGCTGACGCAAAGCCAGATCGAGGTCGCGAATTTCACTTTTGAGTTCTTCGTTTTTAACGTCCTCGATTAACAGCGCCTTCTTTTCCGCCATTTGTTGAGAGTAAATCCGTTCTTTTTCAGGAAGCCCCGACTGGGCGGCGGCGTAATTGTAGGCTAGAAATCCCGCGACCAGGATGCAATAAATCGCGGCGACGACCGCGATGTTTTTCGCAGAGGAATCCCACAGGTCTTCGAAGAATTGAAAGCGGTTTTTATTATTCATCACGTCTCACTATACAAATGAAGCTGATTTGAGTTGTTTCAGGCGTTTGCGCTCTAATGGACACGAACAATAGCAACGTCCGCAAGCCAGGCAGTCTGAGCGGTCGGCTTCGTAGGCGATCCGTGTTTGTTGGACCGAATGCCAGATCAGTTTCAACGCGATCACGAAGCCCAAAAACGCGCCGAGTATCCACCCGCCCCATACATACTGCTCGCGAATCCGCCGGGCGGACTCAAACAACGGCGCGGCGGGTTGTCCGCTGTCGCGGAACGATTGGCTGGCGTCGATAAAGCCTTCGACCGCGCCCGCGTCTTCGAGCGCGATGCGTTCCGCCAAGCGTACTGTGTAATCCATCTGTGAAAAGGGAGTAGCGGAAAACGATCCGGCCCATGCCGCAACAAGAATAACGACTGGAGCCAAAACGGAAAAAAGAACCAGTCGTTTCTTGTCAACTTCGCTGGGCGGCGGGGCGTCGTCGGGCGTTGGTTTGGTGATAGCGTTGAACGGACAGGCGTCTTCGCATGAATCGCACTGCACGCAGTCGCCGCCGGGGCCGACGGTGACGCGCCATTGTGAGAATTGTCCGAATGCTTTTAGCAAGACGCTATAGGGGCACAGATACAAGCAATAAGGCCGTCCGATAAACATGCCGATGATGAGCAGGCACACGCCCAATGTGACCACCGTGATGCTGCCCGTCAGGCGGAAAAACGAAACGAACGGATCGTACTTACAAATAATAAACGCGCTGCCCATCGCGGCGAACAATACGGCAGCGCCGAAATAAACGTATGTGAGCATCCCCAGCGCCTGGTGCAGCCAGCGGGGAACTTGCATCGGTTTGATTAACACCAAATCTTGAATCGCGCCCAGCGGACATACGCCCGCGCAAAAGACTCGCCCGAAAAATAACGTGAAAAACAACGGTAAGAGAAAAAACGCGACCGCCGCCAACGGCAGCGAATAATTCGGGTCAAACAGCGCCAGCGTGACGTTTTGAATCGCCCCGATGGCGCAGATGCAGCCTTCGCGGTAAAAGCCAAAATAGAGCAGCGAAAAAATGGTGAGATAAAACACGCCCTGGCGGTTGCGTTTGTGAATCGAAAAATACGACGCCAGCGACAACGCCGCAAACAACACGGCGATATCCACATAACTCATCACAACGCCGCGCGGGGCGGGCGTCTGCGTCATCGGAAATGTGTAGCCGCTTTCAAAATCCGGCGGCGGAAAGCGCTGGACGTCTTGCGCCCAGCCGCTCAGTGAAGCAAGCAGAATCAATACAGGGATGATGCGGGCCATGATGTTCATTCGGGTTTGTTCTCTATTTTCAGTCGGTACGGTTTGCTTTTCGGGACGCGCACAAACGCGTCGGCTGGACACGCCAGCGCAATCGAACATTCGTTGCAGTTGAGGCAGCGGTCATGGCGCACTTGCAGATAGAGCGAGGCGTTGCCGAAGGCTTCGCACCACTTCACGCATTTGGCGCAGCCGATGCACAGGCTCTCGTCAATGGTGTAGTCAAAATAGGGGTCTTCCACAAACGTGCGGATAATCGCCCCGGTGGGGCAAAGTTGGTTTTCGGCGCCGGTGTCGAGCGCGCTAGGCGCGGCGTTAAAAAACCCGGTGCAGAGTTTGCAGTAGCCGCACATGGGGTATGACTGAACGCACTTCGACGCTGATTCTTCCAACACGCAATGAGAAGCGCAGTTGCCGCAGGAGATGCACTTGTGCGGGTCAATCTGCCAGACGTAGTCTTCGGCTTGCACGCGGCTAACCAGATAGCCCGACGCGCCGCCCATGCTGAGCACGAAAAAACTGCGGACGCCGTCTCTGAGTACGCTACGCCGCGTGATTTTGGTTTCTTTCTTAGGCTTGTCCATGGCGGCGCTCCTGGGTGGTTTTCTCTTTTAATGCTTGCGGCAGCGAGCAATCATCGAAAGCGCCGCAACCCTGGCATAGTGGAAACGGCTCGCAGTCGCTGTTTGCAGACGGCTTCCGCAGCAACGCGCCGCCGCCGATCAGCCCTAAAAATCCCAGCGCCGCGTAGCGTCCGGTTGAGCGCAAAAATTCGCGTCTTCGTTTCATGGTTTCAAAGAACCGCATGTTGCATCTCCTTGAAGCAGGCTCGGTCTTAACTCATTTTCTTGCTGTAGGCTCTCACTTCTGATTGGGTCGGGTCTAACACCAAAACGCGCCCGTTTGAATCGACGACTGCATCAACGCCGGAAGCGCTGAAGCACGACTCCGGGCTTTGGCAACCCGCGTCATGTTTTGAAAACTGTTCGGGCGGGGCGACATAGCCGACAAACTCGCCCGCTGCGTCGTAAACCTTCACGCGGACGATGCCCTTCTCGCAGGTGATGAAGCCTTGATTGTTGGGCAGCAGGGCAAAATGGATCGGGTTGCAGCAACCGCAAAAGCGGTCGGGCTTGGTCATCGAAAACGCGCCCCACCATGCGGTCATGTCGCCCTGGAAGTTGAAGGTCTCGATGCGGTGCTCTCCGGTATGCGCGGCGTAGAGTTTGTCTTCGCCCGCAACGGCGACGTCAAAATAAAAACTGGGAATCGCAAATTCGCCGAATGTATTGATCTTGTTTCCTTCGGCGTCGAAATGATGAATGGCTTTTATGCCCGCGTCTGCGGCGAAGACGTGATTTTCATACTGAGCAATAGATGTGATGAGTCCTTTTTCGCCGACGGGGTTCCATTGGGCGGTTCGCTGACCATCGGCGTTAAAGATTTCGATGTGGTCAGAGAGTCCAAGATAGATCGGGCCATCGTTTGAAACTTCGATGGCGGAAATTTCGGTTTCGGTTTGAATATGAAGTGAACGGGGCTTGCCTGCTGAATCAAAACTTTTGACTTGCGTTCCACTGACGGTATAGATTGCGTCGTTGCGGTCAATCGCGATCAGCCGCGCATGGTCAAGCCCGGTTTGAATGCGCGGCGCCGATTCTTCATAGAGGTGCAAAGCGGGGTCGGATTTCAGCAAGTCCGCCAACGGGAGATTCATTGGGTCATTGGCGACGGGCTTTTCGCCGAACAGGTCAATGCGGAAAATAGAAAACACCGCGCCCGCAACAGCGGCCAGGATCAAGCCGATAGTCCAGCGTTTGGAATGTGATATTTTTTCTTCCATGATGCCGCTCCTTCTAGAATCTGCGTCTTTAGTCGGCTGCGACTGCAATGCAAACCATCTGGGTCAGGTCGCGTAAAATCATGCGTCCCGACGCCAGCGCAATCGGCGCCCATGATTCATGTCCGTGTAAAACTTGCGTCTGATCGACCAGATGAAATTCATCGGTTCGCGCTTCAACGCGGGAGAGCAAGCCTTCGTCGTCCATCACATAAATATACTGTCCGGCGATCATGTAAGGCCCCAGCCCGAATTTATACGCCGGGCTGCTGGCCCAGACCTCGTTGCCGTCGAAATCCAGGCAAACCAGTTGACCGTCGGGGCGTACGCCGATGATGTGGTTTTGAAATAAAATCGGCGTGTGTTGGGTCGAGCCGAATTGCTTGTTTTCGAGTTTGAATAAAATTTCTGGAACCACGCTGCCGTTGCTTTCGCTGACGCTGAGCTTCATCATCATCGCGCCTGCGCCGTAACCGCCGCTGAAGAACACGCGGTTTTCGTCGATTACCAACGGCGAGGGTACGTTCGCCATGCGGATGGTCCAATCGGGCGTTTCCCACAGAATGCTGCCGTCTTCGGCGGAGACGCCAGTGACGCCGCCGCTGGCGCAATAGATGTAGGTGCGCTGTCCGTTGAATTCCATCGGCGTGATCGAGGAGTGGGTCATTTCCCATTGGTTGGGGTTGGGTGTTTCCCAGATGGTCTCGCCTGTTTCGATATCGAGCGCGACCATCAGCGCCGAACCGCTGGGCGCGAGAATCAGCCTGCCGTTATCGACCAGAGGGTTTTGTCCGGCGTACCAGGGCGGCACTTCGGTCCCGTAGGCGAAAACCAAATCAAGCGACCATTTTTTCTCGCCGCTCTTGGCGTCAAGGCAACTGACGTGGCACTTGGGGCCGAGTGAAATCACAACGTCGTCGGTGACGTAGGGCGCGGTGCGGCTCATGCCGTGGTTGCGTTTGACGTTAACGGGGTAGGTGTATCGCCATATTTCTTTGCCGTCGTCGAGCGACAGGCAGCGCAGCGCGTCTTCTTTGTTGTCGCGGTCATAATCCATCAAATAGACGCGGCCATGTTTGACCACCGCGCCTGCGAACCCTTCGCCGACCTCGAGACCCCACAGTTCTTCAAAGCCGCCGTCTTTAGCGATTGGTTTAAAATTTTCCTGGCTGATGTTGTCGAAATTCACTCCGCGAAAGCAGGGCCATTCGCCAGTCAGTTCCGATGGAACGCCGTCGGATTTCGTCAACAGTCCAGCCGGGCCGGTGCGGCTGCGTTCAGAAGCGGCGCTGTTTTGGGATTTATCCATGCCGGGAACGCGGTGTTCCAGGCTATAGGGGCTGGAGGCGCTCAACCAGAATAGGATCGATAAGATTCCGGCGGCAGCGAGAATGGTAGAGGCAATTTTGCCCGTCAACGATGTATTCATTTGGCTTCTTGTGTTGTGACGAAAGATGAAATCGTGTCTCAGTATATAAGTACGACCGAAGAGCCTAGCGATACGTTCATGATCCCATTATTCAATCTTGAATTTTGAACATGCAATCACGATAAAATCGCCCTCGCCGAAGATTATACATCAGCGAGGGCGTAATGTTTACTATTTTAACGAACTTTAAGGCATTTAATCTGGGTCTGGTCGCGAACCAGCAGTTTGCCGTCAACCAATGCCAGCGGGGCCCAATTTTCGCCCGGCTCCAGCAGTTTGGCTTTGGCAAGCGGCTTGAAGGCGTCCGGCGACGGATCAACCAAATACAGTACGCCGTCTTTGCCGTCTGATATAAAGATCATGTTGTCGGCGAGAATCAAACCGCCTTTGTCAAAGATCGGGTCGCGTTCGGTTTTCCATTTGACGTTGCCGTCCAGGTCCATGCAGATCAGGCCGTCGCGTTGCTCGTTGGTGGTGCAGGGGCCGTACAGATGGCCTTTGTATAATAAGGGTGGATGGCAATGCGCATTATACGCTTTGGTCTTGAATAGCTCTTCCACTTTGTAATCGCCGCCGTCTTTGGTGACGCGAATCATCGCCGAACCGGCTTCGTAGCCGCCCGTGATAAAGAAGCGTCCATCGCCAATGGCAACCATGTTGGGAATCGGTATCATGCAGCCCCAACCGTTGTACTTCCACAAGGTTTTTCCATTGGTGGGATCAAGCCCGGCAACTGCGCCTTGGTTTTGCGGTTGGATTTCAGCGCTGCGGTTTCGGCGGTCTATGACTGTGGCGCTAATCATAACAATATGGTCTGTACCGCCTATCGAATACACGGCCGGAGATACATAGCCCGCGCGGCCTGTAAAAGGCTCAGACGCCCAAATTAGTTCTCCGGTTTTGGGGTTTAACGCGACGACCTCGGTTTGTTTGGTCATCGGCGCTACGATCAACATCCCCTTATAAACCAATGGGTTTTGTCCGAATCCCCAGTTGAGAGACTCGCCTTCGCCAAAGCCGTCACGCAGCATTTTGTTCCAGACGGGCTTTTTGGTTTTCAGGTCGAAGCAATACAGGTGGCCTTGTTGCCCGATGGTGTAGGCGAGGCCGTCGGCGATGGCGGGGGTGCAACGCGAACCGCCGTGGCTGAAGCGGCCCGGCGCGTCATATTCAAACGACCAGTCGAGTTTACCGGAGGCCATGTCGATACAAAGAAAGATATCTTTGTTGGGCTGGCGGTCTAACAGATAGGCTTTGCCTTCAGAGACGGCGGGCGCGCCGTAGCCAATGCCGAGCGGCAGCGTCCATAAGACTTCGGGGCCGCCTTCGGGCCATTCTTTTAAGAGGCCGGTTTCGGGTGAAGTGGCGTCGCGGTTCGGGCCAAGATATTGGGTCCAATCTGCGGCGAAAGTGCTTGTCGATAATAGGGTTGTGAGTGCGACGAGGGACAGAAATAATCTCTTCATTATGGTGCGTCCTCCAGGCTGATGGTCAACTCAGGCGCAAACTCTGCCTGAATTATTAACTAGGTCGCTCAAATGTAGCAAAATGTTCATCTGATTTCTATGTGGTGATGGTCTCCCGCGTTAATCATTGATTCAGTCACTCAAATTTTAGAGAGGCCTATCATTACGCCAATAGCCGTTTTCCGCAGACGAAGCGTTCGACCAGATTGGGTTTTTCTTCCCAAGTGCGGATGCACACCTGGTTTTCATCTTCGGCGTGTGCGAATGCGCCCGGATCAATCGCAACCGCGACATGAGAGATGCGCCCCGCCGGGCCGCTGAAAAACAGCAGGTCGCCCCAGCGCAACGCGTCCTTGGTTTGCGGCGTCGCGCAGATACGCCCCGTGAGGTATTGCTGGTCGGCGTCGCGCGGCAGGTGGACGCCGATGGAGCGATAAACCGTATTGGTAAATCCCGAACAATCAATGCCTTGTTTAGACATCCCGCCCCAGACGTACTTGGTTCCCAATAAACCGTTCGCCGTTTTTTGCATGGTCTTGATGCGCTCGTCGTGGTCGGGCGCCTGTTGATTGATGGCCGCGACCCAGGCGGTCGAACCGACGGGTTGCAAGTGCGCCGCCTGCGCCCAGCCGATGTATCCGTTGGCTGAATGCAGCAGAAACGCCCCGCATTCATAGCGCAACAGCACCAGCGCATCGCCGGGCAAAGCGGTATCCATACGCTCCGTCTGATCGGTGTTGGCGTAGATGGGGCACTCTTCGGTAACGATTGCATAACTATTGTCGCCTAAGGCGGCAGCAGGCAAGGGGATGACTGCGCTCGAGTCGCAGGTCCCGCCGAGATGGGCGACGGCTTTTTCAAGAACGCGCAAACTGAACGGGTTTGAAATCCACCCCTCAATTTTGAAGGGGTCGCAACTGACCGCCCGCACTTGCCAGGCTTGCATACGCAAGTCGGAGTGGGCGCAATGACCGATATAGTCGCATAAGGTTTGAGCGGAAGCCGCGCCATTAAGGGATGGAACGGGAATGTCATCAAGAATGGCGTGGATTTTACGCCGGGGATACAACGGGGCCATGATTTCGTCTCGATTCATAAGATCACCATCGCGTCGCCGTACGAAAAAAAACGGAAGCGGTGTTCTACCGCATGGGCGTAGGCTCGCTCGCGTAAGTTGTTTCCCATGAATGCAGAAATCATCAGTAATAATGTCGATTTGGGTAAATGAAAATTGGTTATCATTGCATCGACGATTTTATAGTCATATCCAGGATAAATGTAGATCCGCGTCGAGCCAGCCCCGGCTGCCAGTTCGCCGTTGGCTCCAGCGGATTCCAGCGTACGCGTTGCTGTGGTGCCGACCGCGATCACCCGGCGGCCTTCGCGGCGGGCGCGGTTGACGGCCTCGGCGGTTTCGGGCGGCGCGTCATATTCTTCTGCGTGCATGATGTGGTCTTCGATGCGGTCCACCCGCATTGGCAGAAACGTGTCGAGCCCCACCCGTAATGTGACCGACGCGGTCTCAACGCCCTTTGCTTTGAGCGCATCAAACACCTGCGGCGTAAAGTGCAGCCCGGCGGTGGGCGCCGCAGGCGAGTTATATTCAAACTGGTTGCGGGCGTAAATGGTCTGGTAGCGCTGGCGGTCTTCGTCGCTGCATTCGCCGTTGTCTCGCGCAATGTAAGGCGGCAGCGGGACGCCGCCGTGCTGCGCCAACACATCGAGCCATTCGCCCCGCCACTCAAACGCGACGATAAAGCGCCCGCCGTCCAGCGTCTCGCGTACCGTGCAAGACAGTGTCTCTGAAAATACGACTTGTACGCCCGGTTTGAGCCGTGAAGCGCGATAGGCGATGACTTCCCAATCGGTGTTTGACTGAGGCTTAAGCAGCAGCATTTCAATCTGTGCGCCGCCCGGCGTCTTGGTTCCAAACAAACGCGCTGGAATCACCTGGGTATCATTGAGAACCAGCAGATCGCCTTCTCGCAAAAACGAAGGCAGGTCAGAAAACGCGGCTTCCTGCAGCGAGGCGTCATCCCGCTTCACTACAAGCAGCCGCGACTGGTCGCGTTGTTGCGCGGGATGCTGGGCGATGAGCTCTTCGGGCAAATGGTAATCGAATTGCGAGACGTCCATGTGTGGTTTATTTGCTCCCACCGCTGAATAGATTGAGCACAATCGTAAGGATGACCGAGATCACGATGCAGGTGACGACGGGAAAATAAAACGAGACGTTGCCGGATTTATTTTCCATATAAATATCGCCGGGCAGTTTGCCCAAAAACGGGACCTTGGGGCCAAACCACACCGCTAGCCCCAGCGCAATGAGAACCACGCCGAATAGGACGAGCGATTTGCCGATGCTTGCAGAAATTCCCGGTTCCATAATGCTCCTGCGTCGATCCACTGGATGGACGCTAATCGTGTTATCCTGTATGTATATCTTATCTGATTTATGATTGTTTTCACTGGAGAGCGCGGCTTGAGCGACGTGTTAGTTTTAAATTCTTGCGGCGAAGTAGAATTTCGCCCGGTTGAAGCCGCTTCGCCCGGCGCGGGCGAGGTGCGGGTTGATGTGCATCTCACCGGTGTCGAGCAGGGGCTTGACCTTGCCGCGTTGCGGGCCGGGCGCGAATCACAGCCGGGAGGCTGGGGCGTTGGCAAGGTGCTCGAAGTGGGGCGCGGCGTTTGCGGGGTGCGGCGCGGCGAGTGGGTGCACGCGCTAATGGCGCATGGCGCCCGGCAGGTATTGAAGGCGGAGAACGTGTACCCGCTGCAATGGCTGCGTAAGGAATTCGCCGTCTTCGTCGGCCCCGGCGTACACGCATTGCGTTGCGTCCACGCCGCCAACATTCGCTATGGCGACCGGGCGGCGATCTTCGGCATGGGCGCGGTGGGGCTGATGGCGCTGCAATTCGCCACGCTCAACGGCGCTTCGGAAATCATCGCCCTGGATGCGCACCAGCCGCGCTTACGCATCGCGCAGCGTCTGGGCGCGCACGGCGTGTTGCAACTCGAGGAGCCGTGTCTGTTTCGCGACGATATGCTTCAGATGGACGCGGTGGTCGAACTCTCCGGCCATGATGACGCGCTGCGGGCGGCTCTTGCCAATGTGCGTAAGGGAGGAACCTTTGTCGCGGGCGGGGCGGGCTATTCAAGCGAGGCGCTAGGGCAAACCGCCGACGCGGCCCAGCAGCAGAGCGTTCAGTTTATCTCTTCTATTGAATCTACCAGCGAAGACCGCATCGAAGACCGGGTGATCCGCAGCCTCGACAATCAGCAGGTGATCGTCTGGCCGATCATATCGCACATCCTGCCGATTTCCGACGCCCCCGCCGCCTACCACAGCATCCAACAAAACCCCGAAACATACATCAAAGTGCTTTTTCAGTATGAAGGATTTTTTTCCAGATAACTAATGATAACCTTAAGATAACTAATGATAACAATAGGATACCTTAGGTGTTTTTTGTTGTCGAGTATAATTACCTCTAATAATTGAAGATAATCACGAAAAGTATTTATTTTATGGGTTTATATGTTGCAACTCAATATTCAGTTGGTATATATATGTAAATGAAAATTCATCAGCCTTTGATAGGTGTGTTTTTAGTATAAGTACTATTAACATTGAATAAAATCAATTGTTGACATTGAGGTTACAAGAGGATACAATCCTCAATTGAATAAGTAAATATTCAGATTGATTTTTTTAAGGAGGTGATGGCGATGTTTAGAATAAAAAATGCCTTTTCTGGCTAATCGCATCAATCCAGAAAAGGCGTAATACAAGAAAGGCCTTCTATTCCGCAATCCCTGATCAAGGTGGTGGAATAGAAGGCCTGATGCACATCTTACGATGTGTTAATTTTTTTCTTTGAAGTAGTAAATCGAAATTTGCTTGCGCTCAACGTGATCATATCAGAGCGCTTTATTTATAAAGTAAACTTTCAAGGATTATATCATGGCTTCCCCACAAAGGCGAGCAATAGAGGAAAAACGTTTAGAATTAAGGTTAAGTCTTTGGCCAAAATTGAATGTTAATGATCTGTGGAATAAAAAAAAGAATCAAGGATTCACAAATGTACCAAGGACTATCCCAATCATCTTAAAGATAATGGACAGTATGTCTAAAGGGCGTCCTGTCTCATCTGTATACTTAGATTTATGGTGTCGCTCATTTGACGAGTCATTTATAACACTAAATAAGTCGAAAGAAATGGCATTTAGTTCTGGTTATACTGGTCAGCGTGCAGAAAAAACTTGGGAAGATAGGTTAAAAATATTAGCAAAGCTCAAATTTATTGACCTTAAATCAGGACCACATGGTGTTTGTAGTTATGCTCTAATTTGGAATCCATACCTTGTAATAAAAAATCATTATAAAGAAAAAAAAGATGGTTTAACAGAAGATTTATATAATGCACTTTTAGCAAGATCAGTTGAAATAGGAGCTCGTGACCTTCTTTCTAGAGAGAATAGTGAATAATTGTATTAATCACCCTTTTATAGCGCTGGGCGCCGAGCCAAGGCCGTGCAGCGAAGCAGCCCACCGATTACCTGATCTCATCCTGGGAATAAACGCACAATCTACTCCCTCTCCCGCTGGGAGAGGGCTGGGGTGAGGGCTTTAATTTCGATTTCAAAACCTAATTCTAAACCCTCATCCTCCGCTTTCTCCCATAGGGAGAAGGGACTACGCCCCTACTTCAATTCACTCAGCGAAATAAATTCCAGTCATCAACTTCGGCGGGCGTGAACTTGCCTGTCGAGGTGATAAGGGTGTTTCCGTTATCTAAATGAACCACGCCCGGATCGCTGCCGAATCCGGTATGTTCATAGGCTTGGGCAACGCCAAAATCGGCGCCGTCTGCGGCGTCGGCAAACCACATCGACCCGAACAGGCCTTTACCTTTAACCAGGGTTCCATAAAAACGCACCCGCCCGTCAAGAAAGACTGCGCATCCCAACCAGTTCTGCCCGAGTTCGTTCACCAGGTCGTCTTGCCGTTCGAATGCCAGCCCATCGCTTGAAGTCGCGTGATATGCTGTTCCCACCGCGCCCTGAATCGGCGAGTAAAGATGAAACTCATCATCCGTGCGGACCACGGCGCAATCAATCATCGGCGCATCGTCAACGCCGAAGCGCTCGCCTTCTTCATAGACGTAGTGGATTCCATCGGTTGAAACGGCTGAGTAGATGCCCGTGTTTTCGTTGAGGACGCGTGATGAATCTGGATTGCCGGTGAAATACATTCGCACCCGGCCATCCGCCAGAGCGACCAGGGTAGGATCAAATTGTCGGGTAATGTTGGAAGGCAAGTCGATGAAGTCTGCGACTTGCGGCGGCGACCAACCCGTCCCGCCGTCGTCAGAAAATCTCACTGCGATCTTATTGACTGCTTCGGGTTGGTCTTCGGGGAACCATTGAAACGCAGCCAAAATGCGCCCGCTTGAAAGTTGAATGATCGTCGAAACGCCTGCGCGTAATGCCAATGGCCCTGTAGCAGCCGGGTTATCGGGGCCGACGCGGGTTAGTAAAATGTCGAGGTCGGCGGGCGACATCTGAGCGCTTGAGATAAGGCAGCATGTTACTAGAAATGCAACTAGAGAAAGTGAAAACCGAGTCTTCATAAGATGCTCCTGTTTGATCGCAATTAAATTAGAATAACATACATTTTCCACGCATGAATTAATTGTTGAATCTCACAGATTTAAGTCTTGCTTTACTACTGCGACTTCCCAGGGCATGACTTTGACGCGGAACGTCATCTCGCCGTTGGTGGTTTCATCCTGGATGGTAGTTCCCGTTTGATGAGGAAACGCAGGGTGCAACACAAAGTGGTTGTTCGCTTTCATTTCGCCCTTTGAAAACTTGTCGTAATATTTGATGCTGCATTCCACCGCCTCGTCGTTGAAGTTGGCGAATACAACCAGTTCGTCCTTGTCGTGGTATTGATAGATGCTGACCCCGTTGGGCGCCTGCGCGTGGATGCCGCGAATGGGCAGAAACGACTTTTGAATTTCCTGGACCACTTCGTCCGGCCAGTCGGTCACCGCGAGCGGACGCGGCGGCAGAAACTGCTCGCGGTCTGGGCCGAATTCTTCATGGCGAAAGGTGGGGAAGTTGATCGTGCGAATCAAGCCGACCCGTTCCCCGCGCGCGCCGTAAATGTTTGTGAATAAAATCGGGACGGTCGCGCCGTCAACGATAGCGGCGACATGAACGCGCGCCTCTTCGGGCCACGGCAAAGCGCGTACCTTGTATTTCCCTTTTTCCACATCAATGGTTTTGTCTTTCACCCAAAACGCATCCACTTCGACCAGCGGTTGATTCAGGTCAAGCGGTTCCGAATACCCGGCGAATTCAGCCATTTCCGGTTTATCAAGCGCTTGGATGAAGTCGGGCGTGGTCAGCCAATGGCCGCCGCGTCGAATACGCTCGATTATGATCGGGTCGTCCGCCGCTTGTCGCGGTAGAAAGGTATACGCGCCGGGAGAATAACCAAACGCAAGATCGCTAAACATGACCGGCGTCAGCCCCATGCAGGCGAGGTAGTCATAAATAAAGAGGTTCGCTCCGCCTTGTCCATCGCTGGCTTCGCTGTGGGCGGGTTTGTACGAGGGGATGCCGATCAGCTGTGCATCGCCGACGATTTCGCCCAGTTTTGAGACGGCGGTTTGGCGCTCGCGAAACGGCGACAGGCATTCGTTGTTCGCGACGATGCTGCCGGTTTCAAACAGCGTGAGTTCTCTCGCGCCCGCCAGCACAGATTGATACGCCTGCATCAAGTACGCCCCCGGCGTACAATCGCCAAAGTCAAACCAGGCGCCGCCCATTTTGTCGCCTGCGAACGATTTGATGTACGTATAATTGATGAAGCCTTGAGTCGGTTGAACAAACCCGAAACGCACGGTATCCGGGTTGCGGGTTTCGGTTCCGACCCAAATGCGGTCGTAGAGGGTGTGTCCGGTCTCGACGTTGTATCCAAAACGATGGAAGCGGTCGTACCATTGTGGATACTTCAAAATCACGCGAATTTCCGGGTTGGCCTTTCGCGCCGGGGCGGTAATAAACTCTTCCGAAATCTGCGTCATCAGTTCGAGGCGATACTCTGACCACGAGCGCTCTCCCCGCGCTTGTTGAGAGTCGGCGCTCTCGTCATCCGTCGCTAAAAAATCGTCGATGATTAATTCGTCGAACAACGGAGCGATTTTGCTGATATGATCTGCGAGGTCGCGTTGAGTTTTTTCGGCTTGATAATTCATCCAGATGCCCGGCTTGTCTGAATCAACGCCGAAGCCTTTGCCGAAGATGGTGGCGACGCCTGCGCTGACGCTGATTTCATTGGCTTGCAGCGCATCGCGGGCGGCGGTTAACAGTTCAAACGGGGCCCTCTCGACGCCGCGGATGGTTTCTAAATAGACGTGCTGAATGTGGAGACGTTTCAACGCGTCAATCGTCGTTTGGCTTTTTTGCGCATCGCCGAACAAACTCGAAACTTGCCCTGCCGTGACATACGTTTGAAATTTCACTGGCTGCGCATAACCGATTGATGCAATGACAATAATAAGAGAAAATACTGCGATTCGAATCCGGTGCATGTAATTGTTCCTCCCCAGGGGATGCCATTATCCTATGTGTATCATGCGTGAATGGCTGGTCGATGTCAATTTAACATATTCGGACAGTATTGTGATTGGCAAATTACGAAAATGGTTTTAAAGAAGGTTATGATCTCACGATATATAAAAACGACGCTGTCGATTTGGCTGCTGTTTCTCGGATTTTCGTTTGCGGTCTTTTCTTATTTGGCGTATCACCCCCAAACGATACTTGTTGTAGAAGCCTTGCAACCTGGCGCGTCCTACGACCGGGCAAAAGTATCTCTGTCCAATGGAAATATTGAGGATGCGCTGAATTCATATCAGCGTGGAGTGAAATATTTTAAACAACTGTATCAAGAGTCGGGTGAAGACCGCCACAAAATATTCATCAGCCAGGGGCTGCTTGGAATCGCGCACATCTACAAAAATGTGGCGAATCCACCGCGCTTGATCGAAGCCGACGCGTACTATGTTGAAGCGTTAGGCTGGCACTCCGACTGGAACTTGGCTCAGCCTTATTATTCACTGGGCGAAACCCGCTATAAAGCGCAGAAATACGCAGATGCGATTAAGCCTCTGACCTCTGCGATCAACAAAGGAATGGCTCCTATTACATTGGAGGCGCTTTATCTACGTGGTTTGTCTTATACGCATCTAAAGCAGTATGGTCGTGCCGCGAAAGATTGGTATCAGTATCTGCGCTTTCAGTCGGCTCCTATCCCAACCGAACGCTGGAACCAGATGCTAAACCTGCGAGACATCGACATCGAAACGCCTGAATCCATCTACATATTGGGTCGCGAGCGCTTTGCCCGCGAAGAACCAGAAGAAGCGCTTCAATTATTTGATAGGCGCATCGCTCTAAATCAATCCGATATATCGACTCAATACTACGCCTCTGTTTTAAAAAATAATGCGATAGACGCAGGGTTTGGGGAACGCTCCCTGTCTAGCATCTTTCCGCCATCTGATTCAGGGGATGAGGTCCGCCTTTGGGAGCGCTATATAGATGTCTACGCTGCCCAGGCGATAGAGGCAACAATAAGCGTTGCTATGTTGTTCCGTGGAACGACATCAAACCCTCAACGGATCCAATTTGAATTAAATGGCGCTGATTTCTTTGAAATCATTGAAAAAAACGCCGCAATCAACATTTATGAAATTTCTTGCAGCTTTTCTCCCGGGAAAAGCGTCATCCTTATACGAGAGGTTGACCCATTCAACCAAATTGATGGAAGCGGGGTATTCTTACGCTCCATTACCATCAATTCCCAAAATTAAACGAGAGATGTTTGTTTTCATCTTTATGAATAACAAAAAGGGATGTTAAATCGTTGTGACAACAGACGTACAGGCTTTAATGCTTTGTTACCCATCCCAACTTGTTAGTTGACCCATAGAAAGGACCGTTCAGGAATGAACCGTTCTGTGTTAATTCAATCAATTTCTTTTTGCAGCGTCCTTATCTTTGCTTTGATGTTTGTCGGCTGTTCAAAGCAAGCCGAAGAACCCGCGCCAGAGCCGCGAACCCTCTCCGTTACGCTATTACAGGTTAACGGCTCGCCCAGCATCGAAGCGTTTGAAGCCAAAATGGCGGAATACGCCTCTGGAGACGAACTCTTAACGATCAATACCCGGGCGAAAGCGGTATCCGCAACCAGCACCAACGCAGAACTGATTGCCGCCATCGAAGGCGCTGATTTGGTGATTTTCCCCTCACTGTTAAACCGCCAGTTGCGCGAGCAATCCAACGCCTTTCATCCGGTCGAAGCGAACAGTTCGCTGCCTGACCACCTTGCGTCTGCCTACACCGGCGCTGACTCGTCAAGCGCGTGGGCCGCTGCTTTAGCAATTGATCCGATTGTATTCGTCCAAAAGGTCGGCGTCAGTCGAACCGCTGGTTTCTCGGGCCCCATGACAGAATGGGGGCAGTTGCGAGTCCTGACAAACCTCGAAAGAAGTCGCGGAAACCAAGAGCCGTTCTGGGTCTTTATGCAAAACGATAGCGCTCTACAAGACGCATGGGCGTCATATTTTTTGGCATTTAGATACGCTTCTTTGCCTGCGGGCCTCTACGAACAATGGGTAAATACGGTCCAGCGGGCCATTATGGATGATGCAAATTCTATTGTGCCAAATGCGGATGAAAACAGCGTCAGTTCTTTTCCTTTTGTGAAAAATATAACTGATTTCATGCAATCTACTGCATACTTTACCTCGCTACGCTACTCTGAATTATCTGGAGTGGGCGAAAAGGAACAGGCAGGATTTACGTGGAGCCTGTTTCCCTCTGAGAGTGGAACATCAACTGCATGTTACGCGATCGCCGCTGCGGTTCCGCTACTGGCGGCCAACCCGGACGACGCACAGGCCTGGGTAAACAAGGCTGTAACAGATAACGAAACATGGTCATCTGTATTGAATGGGATCACAGTGAACACGGATGGACTGAAAAATTCACTGAATTTACCCGATAATTTTCGCTTTTTTCTACGCGAAGGTTCGTCGAAAATTCCGCCAGATGAGTTGATCAAAATGTTTGAAAATAAACCGGAAAATTTAAATGATGTCGTTGAGAAGATTTTTCGGGACTTCTACCCGGTGCAAAATGGTGTGTAGACATGTGTAAATGGCTGCTGCACACTAATTTTTTTAGAATTAGCGTTGACAGCGATTTTTGCTTGTGCTAGAGTTTACGAACTTGTGTGGTGACATGAACCAAAGTTTATGGATATTAGGCACTTACAGCGGAAAAAGATGGAAGAAGACCTGGAACGATCAGCCCAAATGCCCTAACTGCCTCTTGTAACTGCGGTTGCGGTTGTAGTTGTATGTGTATCTGTGGGGTGTGCGTTCCGATGAAATAGAAGTGGGAGAGAGGCGATCTCCCTGTTTTTAACACTATAGTCGGTTGATCTGTCTTGAGATAGATAACCCAAGGTGACAGTCTCTCTTAGTTGGCATGTAAGGTGCTTATTGAGAGAGGGTTGCTTTGTTTGAATATAAAACGACGTGTATAACAATTGGTTTCTTGGACTGAAAGGGAATTGGCTAATATGGAATATATGAAAACTGACATCGCTGATGATGGCGTTGGATGCAGGGAGGGCGGTATGTTAACTTCGGAATTAAAAAATAAAACTAGCAATATATTTAATCTTGGACGAAATCAGGCAGGTAAAGGAGTTATTATGAGGAAGTCATTCGCTAAATCGCTGACGGGAGTAAAATCCTTGTTCTTGTTCATGTTGGCAATTGCGCTGTTGTTTGGTGCAGGTGCTACGACGGCGCAGAGTTTGTCTTTTGTTGAGTTGAATACTCAATACTATAAAGACGGTTCTGTCGCGGGTAGCGCGATTAAGTCGGGCGCTGTTTTGGTGGGCAATGATGATTGGCGGTCTACGACCGGTGATCAAATTGGTGGCACCAATAAAGACGGTGACCTGAAATTAGATTCCGACGCTCCTAAATATTTGAAGAACGTGGTTGGGCTGACATGGCCAATCATCGCAAATATTCAGTCGAGCGGCGGCGGTGTAATCACCAATGGTGAAGATTACGCTCTGATGACGGTTGTTCGAGGTGTTACGCCTTCTATCGTCACAGACGTTCGCGCTAGTAATAAGGCGGGCGCGTTGGCGTTGGTGAGCGCATCGTTTGATAAAGACCTGTTTTCTACAACGATTGGAAACAGTACGCAGATCACTGCGGTGTCGCCAACAAACGTCTATGCGATTGGCGCCGACACGCAAGGCCTTCCTGCCTCAGTGAAAGTGAACTCGACCACAGTTTTGGTTTATGTGTGGAAGAACGCTTCAGTTTTGCAGGCGGAAAACGCAAATAAAGCAAATGCGGCTAATTCATACAAAGCGCGCGTTTCTATTGTTAATACAACTTCAGCCACGACGTCAAACTTCGTTGGTTATGAAACAGCCGATTCCGGCCCGAATGTAAAGACGGGCGTCTTGGTTGATGGCGACAATAATATAAAGACCACGATTATTCGTAACGCCGAATTGTTTAATGGCGCTTCATTGGCCGCTCCGGCGGGCAAGCCTTCGCCAACCGGCGTTGAATTCCGTACAAAAGACCGCTTAACGGTCTTTACTCAAGTTACTGTGAATGCGAGCCTCGACGGCGAGCCGAATGAATACTTTAGCGCCGCAGGCGATTCGCTCTCTAAATTTAACGCAAGCACTGGTGCAGGAACGACTTCTGGTGGTAAGGGAATGTCGGTCTTGTATGACATTGATGTCCAGGGCGGCGGTCAGGCGATTAACTCTGCTTCCGCATCCAGCGGTACCGTTATTTATACGACCCAAGCTGCGGGCAGCGACGTGATTGTTTCGATTACGGGCGTGGTTCGTAATGATGCACAAACAACAGGCGCAAACTTGCCTTTGCAGATTGTGTTCACGGTCGCGGATGATATTGGTAACGCTTCTTCGGTTACGACATCTGATTTCAAGATCGATACCGTGGCTCCGATCATCGTGAAGATGGACGCGAAGACGGAAGGCAGTATTGGTTCTTCGTATCCGACTGTATACGGTAAGGGTAAGATTGGTCAGAATAACCCTGCTGCCGATAATGTAGACTTCTTAGTTCAAATTGATCCGGCTGGTGAATTGGTTGATTCTGTCGCCAATGCAATCAAATGGGCGAGTATTGCAATTTCACCGACTTCTACTTTAAAAGGACCCAACGTTTGGACTGCGAGTGCTGCTCAGCAGACAAGTTCTGTGACGGTCGCTATTACTCAAGTTTTGGCTGCACCAGATTTGAATGCGGCGAACCAAATTGACGCGGTTTCAATCTCGGCTGACTTCTCGGCAGGTCCTAACAGCGCGACAAGTTCAGCCTTTATCGTGCAGGTTAGCGATAATGCGCGTAACTTCGCTTCTCAGGTAAATGGTTCGACCCAGTTTATCACTGGCGGAAACACGACCTTCCTTCGCAAGAGCACCTCGAACACGATTAGTGCGGTTACGTTTACTACAGAAAACGCTGCTCCAATTGTTTTGGATGCAACGATTTATGCCGTCGGTCTTCCAGACGACTTCTTTACAAGCGCTAACGGCGATGATACCTCATTTGATAAATCTGCGCTCTTCCAGTTGTTGCAATCAATCACGGAAGTCATTAGCAGTGCGTCAAATGTTGGTTTGGCGACTGACGTTCGCCTCGTTACCCACTTTGGTGTTCGCAATGCAACTAGCGGCGCCAAGGGTATGAAGATTGAACTTGAAGTTGCTTTCTCGCCAGACACCAGCACGTCCGCTGGCAATGACTGGCGCTATAGCCACGACGGTAACCCTTCAGGTGGTACTTCTTTCTTTAATGCAATCTTTATCGGTAGCGCGACTACCGCAGATTCAACAATCTATAACAGCAGTGTCCCTGCGTTTGTAAGTAGTCCAACGGCGACGATGGGTTCAGCGGGCAACCCCTGGACATTGAAAAGCGCTGGTTTTAATGAGCAAATGGTTAATAAAGCCACAGCAATCTTCCAGTTGACAAGTGGTATTACCTCTACTGTTGCTTTCCAGGCTTCTGGCGGCGTCGCGAATACGACGGCGATTGCAGTGATTGCTGATACAAATCGCAACTTTACTCAACCGACGGGCGCTCTTACAGTTGCTCGTACTAACCTGTTTACCATTGATGCGGCTCCTCCGATTCCAGCTGGTAATGCCAGTGCTTCATTCGCGGGTGCGGCAATTGATATGGCTACGACTTATGACGGTAAAGCCGCTGTTGCATCAACCGTGTATTTCGTTACAACAGGCCCGATTCCGAGCGGATTCAGTATTGCAGCGAGCCACGCTGTTTTGTTGACCACAGGTGGAGTTGGTAGTTTTGAAAACCAGAAGGCTGCTGGCGCTGTTTCTGCTTCATTTGCGGCTGGTCACACTCTGATTCTTTCAGCCTCCTTTAGCAAAGAGCATTTCGCAAACATTTCTACCTATACGGATGCCGACAAGTCACAAGATCAGTTGGTACGGTTCCCGTTTGTTTTCGCAACAGTCAATGCTGCTGCAGGCGATGACTTGATCGTTGATTTTGAAACAGATACAACAAAGCGATTGATTGGTCGACAGTTTGGTACGATCTCCGCTGACTTTAGTGAAGTGATTACTACTTCGAAAAACGTAATTCCTGACGCATCTTCAGCGGTTAGTGGTAATGTCAGTTCGCCAGGCGCTGGTGATGTTATTTACGCTACTTGGGCGTTCTATGTTGATCCTTCAAAGAGCATCAACTCTTCAATTGGAACGAACAAAGTTCGCTATGTAACCTTCACCGCTCGTGACTTGGCAGGTAACAAAGAAATCTTCTCCTTCCCGCTTGGTAAGGCTGACTTCAATGTTCCTACTGTTTCTGTCGCACGTTGGGATCTGGCTCGCCCGAATAATAGCGGCGGCAAAGATCGCGGCGATATCGTTGGTACAAAGGTTGGCGTAACCGCTGCCAGCATTAGTGCAGCAACGATTAGTAAATCTGCTACTTCTACTGTAGTGGTCGACTTCTCAAATGGCCCGTTTGATATCACTCCGACAACTGACACAATTACGTTGTTGTTGGATAATGCTGGCGTGTCTGGAAACACCAATTTACTTGGTTCTTTAATCCAGCCAACATCCATTACCAACGGCAAGGGCACTGCTCTGGTTGGTGGTTCAACCATTGGTCAAGCGACGTTTGTGATTAATTGGTCGTCTTATGGAAACATTACCGGTCTTGATGTTGCTAGCGCTAAGTTGGTTGCGACTGTTACTGCAGTGACTGGTACTGTGACGCAAGTCGCATCTTCCAATGGCGCTCAGGTTGACGGAAAAGTTCCGACCGTTGTGGCGACGCTTAAAGAGCAAACCGTTCTTACTGGCGATAGTGGTACTGACATTTACGTACGCCCAGGCCGCACATTGATTCTTACAGCGACAGTGACAACTGATTCTTATGAAGGTTCACCTTCAAGTGCTATTGGTCGTTTCGCCGCTTCTGCAGACTTTAAGAACTTTAGTAGCCCGGCAGTTGCTAATATCAAAGTATTGACGCCAGCAACCTTGGGTGGTGGAAATACAACATACCTTTATACGTACAACTATGTTGTTCCTAGCAATAATGGCGTAACAGCCGCTAATGCGATTGTTAATGTTACAGATATGGCCGGAAACGTTAGTTCCAATGTTACGGCTCAGATCAATGGCCAGAATGTTCGCATTGAAACGGCTGTCCCAACTTTGGATATTGTCCGCTTGAATGCAACTGCCGACTATATTCGCACAGGTACTGCCATTACGACAAAAACACCTATCGCTACTACCCAGATTAACGATGTTGAAGCCGTTATGACGGGTAAAGGCGGCGCGATCATTGGTGGCGGCGATACGATTGAATACGGAGTGGAAATTACTCCTAACGATCCTGTCTTTACTGATGTTACTAAATTCTCATTTGCAGCCGACTTCTCGTCAATTGGTCTAGGCAATGCAGTTGCGCCGAGCCAAACTTCGAGCTTCTTGGCAAAAATGTATGCAACATGGTCAGTGACTGTTCCTGCTACTGCAACAAGTATCGTTAACGCCAGTTTCCCGATTACCGTTAAGGATCCTGCGGCAACAACAGGCACTGGAGTTACCAAGTTCCCGAAAATCAATGTCGATACACAGGTTATTCCTGGCGCTATCGCACTGAGCAAAATTGAATTCTGGGCAGGGAATAAGAGTTTAGGTTCCAGCCCGTCAGCATTAAACACAACACCAGGTAATGTCACCGCAACGGTCGTTGTGAAGGCAGTGTTTGACAATCCGTTAGATGCAGCGACTTTGTTCAAAGATCAAACCGTTGGTCGCCACTTTGGTAATATCACTGGGCCGACTTCGGTATTTGAAGTTGTTGAAGTCGTCGGTTTGGATATGACGGCGTTCAATGACAAAGCTCCATTTAATGATGCATCTGGTAATGGACCGTCAGGTCAGTTCGATCCGCCTCTTTCGGCCGGTTTGGCTAACTTGGTTGCGGGGTCATCCTTCACATTTGAAATTTATCGCGCTGCGGCGGATAAAGCATTGATCGTGAATGATGTAAACTTTGCAGGCGCTGTTACTAATTCAACGGCTTATATTTTAGAAGCAACTTGGGCCGGTATTCCTATCACGAAGAATATCAGTTCCGGCGCTTCATTTGTTGTTGGATTAACTGACAGTGTTGGTAACAAGATCACGAAATCACTTGGTACTGTGGTGATTGATGGTCAGGCTCCAACTATTACTGTCACAGACTTGAAAGTCCTTAGTGGCACCTATCTACCAGCTGTTAAGAACGCGACTGGTACAATTCTCGCTCCGACACGCGTCAAGAGCGGCGCCTTGATGCAGATCACCTTGAATGTTGATGATGACCCGAATGATGACATTGAAGGCGTTCTGTTAAAACTCGATGAGTTTGTGTCTGCTGGTGCAGAACAACTGATCGCTGGCGTAACAATGTCAACAGTAGGCGTAACAGATACCTTCACTGTTGGTTCCAGCATTTCTACTTACACAATTGATGCCAATGCAGTCAAAACTGGCTCAAAGAGCTTTGATAATCCATTCTTCTACACAGTTAATTCTGTAAGTGTTGCGAATGTGGTCGTCAATTCAACAGATACAGTTGGTAACGTTGGTTCAAAATCCTCAACGCAACTGTTTGAAGTTGATAATGCAGGCCCGGTACTTGTCGATTCGCGCATCTTTGCGATTACTAACGACTTAGGCTTGCCAGCAATTCAATCTTTAACTCCTTCGTCAACATTGTTGAAAAAATTCAATGCAGACGGTAGTTTCTTGCAACTGGGTCGTAGTTCCTGGTTGGTCTTTGCAGGTACGTTCGTTGTGGATGGTTCAAGTGCATCTCACTTTGGCGCCATTACTTCTGATGTGAATGCTGGTGACTTTATCCCAGATACTATTGAGCGTTTCGAATCAACTAGCATTACGCAAGGCTCAACACTTATCGGTGGAGTCAATTCGGCTACACGTTCGCTGCGCTTTGCTACTTATGCAATTCAGGTTAAGTCAGCAGCGCCTCCGATTCTCCCAGAGAACCCAACATTCACATTTGTTGATGCTCTGGGCAACACAACGAAACGTGATGACGCTCTTATCGCAATTGATGCTGCTGGACCGCGCGCCAATGATATTTCATTGATCGTCAACGGTAAGGCGGATTCAATTGATAACTTCGCCAATGTTGGCATTGGCAATACCGGCCCGGATCTTGGCACAGGTTCAAACTTCGAACTGGCTCCAAGTGACCAAATCATCATTGTTGCGACAATGTCAACAAGTGGTGGTTCCTTCCCGGATGTTGTTCATGCTGACCTTCGTGCATTCTATCCGCAAGAAGTTTCATCATTAGTCGATCAAGTCTTGCCGACCACAATCGTTCTGGATGATGAGAATGATTTGGTTATTGCAGAATGGCGTTATCTCACATTCGCATTTGGTGGTTTGGTCTATGACAGAACGACAGGCGGTAATCCGGTGCGCACGGCGTATCAGACATTTGCTGACCTGAACTTCTTGGATGACAACAACCTTCGTCTCGATTCAGGGACTGGTAACAAAGTTGCGTTAGCTTCTAATGCAGTCATTTCTGGCGCAACTGCTCAGCGTCCAGTCAAGATTTACACAGGTGCATGGCCTGCAGGTTCAATTGCGAAGGCTACAACAATTGCAACGAATCTTGTTGGATTGCCTTGGATTCAAGTTCAACCCGATCCGAAGATTGCAGACGATGTGGCTTCCATCACAATTACTGTTGATGTCTCAAGCGATAACTTCTCCAGTTCGACTTCGGCCTCTTCTAAGTTCACAGTTGATACGAAACGACCGGTTCAAGTTATTAGCATGGATCCAGCGCAAATTGTTCGCAATCGTACGGCTAAGACGTTGGTGACCAACACTGCGAGTAATCGCCTTGGGTATCCTCTGGCGCAGAGCCAGTCGAATGGAGTCTCAACTGTTCCTAACCGTGTTCGCGGCGGTGACGTTGTTCCGTTTATCTTCAACGTAACCAACCACACAATTGCTGGAACAAAAGATGACTTCTTCCGTATGTTGCCTGGAACGACCTTCGATCCAAGCAAGGTGTTTGACATTAACTCTGCCGTTGCTAACACAATCGTGGTCTTGACTGCAGATGTCAGCCGTTTTGCAACTGGTATGAGTAACTTGCAAGCCGGTTTGGATTCAAGTGTTGCTGCTTACACAGCGTCGCTGGTTCCAAGTGGAAGCAAGAACACGATCAAGGCGCAAATTAACGTCACCGTTTCTGGTGCAAACAGTGGTATCGGTACAACAGGTACCGGTTCACGTACTGCCCGTTCAGTTACTGCAACAGTACGGGATGATTCTGGTAATCGTCCTTATGATGGTTACTACACAGATTCAGCAAAACGAACAACCGCTGGTCTGACGTCTCTTGATAAAGTCAAGAAACAATTGTTCCAACCAGTCGCAGTTGACAACCGTGCGCCGACCGTAAGCGGTGAATTACGCGTACGATTGAATAGCGGTTCAGCGACTAAGCCTAATGGTGATGCAGTTGTTCTGGGTGAATTAGTCCCGAATAACTCGAAGATTACCCCGGGCGCCGTGCTTGGAGTCTCTGCAACAGTCATCGACACCGTTGATAATCCGTTGGACATTCTCAACAACATCAACTTTGGCGATCCGAAAATGTCTGGCGTCAACTTGGCTGATGCACAAATCCTGTTAATTACTCAGGGTGTTGGCCTTATTGGTACAGACACAATTGATGTTCCGTTTGAAGTCACGTTGCCTCCTGTTGGCGGCGGTATCAGCTCGAAGAACTTCTCCTTCACTGTTTCCGCATCTGACACGATTGGTAACTCCCAAACCATTACAACAGTGAACCAATTCCAGTTTGATGGTGATCCCGCATTATCATTGATCGTAGATGGTTCAGTGTTGGCGACTGGCGCAACAGTAAATGCGAATGCAAGCGCAACAACAGTTATTTCCGCAAGCGCATTTGATGTTGGCGGCGTAACTGAAATCGCTTGGATTTCAATTCCGTCAGTGAATGGTGCAACAATTACAACAACCGCTTCAACAATTGGCGGCGAGTTTGGATCAGTTGATCTGGTCATTATTCCAGAAGTTACTTCTACATTGACTGGTCAAGTTGTTGCAATCGCTTCTGTCACTGACATTAGCAACAACAATAAGCAAGTCAGCGTAACAATAGACTTCAACCAACCTTCAATCTTTGTTGAAGCCTTCCCTGGAGCATTGACTTCATCGGCTGGTTCAGCGCTGCCTGCGGTTTCACTTGATTCAACAGTCAGTGGTTACACTCCGAACGCAGCAGAAGATGTCCGTTCTGTCACAGTGTATGAAGGTCAGACATTGGTTCTTGACCTGAGCGCATCTGACGCGGATAACGATGCTGTTATCTTTGCAGCAACAGGGTCTGCTGTTGACTCGAGCAAATTTGAAAACTCAGTCATCAGTGGTACGCAGTTCACCTTTAAGCCTGGCTATAAGGCTGTTGTTAGCGCCTCAACTGAACAAGACTTCAAACTTGATGTTTCAGCAACAGATGGGAAAATCGCTGCTGACTTAAGTTCAGTTGATATTAAGGTTGTAGCGCAGTCCGCTACACCGACGCTTAGCGTTCAGTCGATTGCGATTAACGGAGTAAAAGCGACAGATCCTAATGCGTTGTTGCAAGTTGACATGTTTGAAGAAGACACGGTTGAAATTGTCGTGAAGGCTGTTGATGCTGGTGATGAGCCACTCAACTTCTTGTTGCTACAGCAACAACAACTTGGCGCAATTCCCGCAGAGAACATCGTTGTCTCGGGTACCAGCGTCTTGTATGCAACAATCACTTACAAGCCGACCTTGTCTCAAGCAGATGTCATTACGTTAATTATGTCTGCAAAGAATGCGTCAATTGAAAGCAATAAAGCGATTCGCGTTCTCAATATTCAGAACGTGAGCCAGGCTCCAATCATCACCGCTATGATTAGTGTTGATGGTGCTGCTGCTCAATCGATTCTTGCTAACGGTTCGGTTACCGCATTTGCCAATCAGGTCATTAACTTCACCTTTGATGTTGATGATCCAGATGGTGAAGCGATTCGTATCCCGACCGCTAAGGCAGTTGGTGGAGCCGCTGGTTCTTCTAATGCGCCTGGCGTAGCGACTCCGATTTCCGATAGCAAGTTCTCGTTAGCCTTTACCGTCAGCGTTGCAGCCAATGCAGCTCCTGGTTCAGTGATTGAAGTTATCGCTCGTGCGACGGATACTTCAACACCGACCAATAAAGCACGTAAAGTTAGTTACTTCATCCACGTTCCGGCTGGCAATGTTCCAGTACCGGCTCCGTATGATGAATTCGTAGTGGCTCAAGGTGTTGGCGGCCGTACAAACGTAACCTATCGCAACTTGGATCCCACAGTGGATGCAAATGGCGATTCGTTGATCGATGCCTTCGACCTCGCAGCCATCGTTGGTTCATGGGATGCAATGCCTGTTAACTTTGAAGCCAATGTTGGTGGTGGTACTGACCGTGCCGTCTACTTCGCTAAGGGCGATGTGACTGGTGACGGCAAAACTGAATTGGTTACAACGTTCGGCCCGGTATCTGCAACGGCTAATGCGAACTCTTCCAACATGGTTGTTATTCGTAAGGCCACTGGTTACGTTCCGTTGCCTCCGATTGGTAACGTCTTCCCAGATCAAGCCGGTTCAGATGCTCGTATTCTCTATCCGACTGGTGAACTTCGTCCGGTAGTTGGTGACTTCATCGGCGCGGGTACGAAACAAATTGCCTTCGCACAAGGTACAGGCAGCACAGGCGCTTTACGCTTGTTCCAATGGAACGGCGGCTTGGACTTCGCGAATGGTACAGCAAACTATGACATCAAGGCTCAATTGGCTAACCAAGATGAGTTAGATGCTGATAGCGGCTGGATCATGACCGATGACTTAGTAGCCTCAAACAATGGCGCTGGTTATTCAGTGGCTGCGTGGGACTTCAACAAAGACGGCAAGGATGAATTGCTTGTTGGTCAAAATGGTCCGTTAGGTATGATCCAGGCGGTTTCACTTGGTGCGGCTAACGCCACATTCGGTATCGTCTTGGATGCGAGTTACTCGCCTGCACTGGATGTCTTCTCAGCATTAGAAGGTATCTTGGGCGCATTCCGCGGCGACCAGGGCGTTAACCTTCGCGTTTCTGATCTCAATGGCGACGGTACGCCTCAAGTAATCATTACAAGCCGTGGCGATTCAACAGGTGCAGCAGCCTTGAAAAACTGGATTCTGATTGCACAGCCTGTCGTTACAGATGGTCAAGTGACTGCTCTTAACGTACTTGGCGGCGGAATTCAGAATGCCTTCACAGAACCTGCAGGCGCTAACCCATCCAATGGTCTTAACATTGGTGTCGGTGAGTTCTCAGGGTTCTCAAGTGACGGTAGAGCATTGATCGTCGGTTCAAAGGCGATTGTTGATTACACTGGCTTCACAGCCAATGTATCAATGGCTCCGACTGCTTCACTGTACACGGTATTGAAAGTTAACTTCGCCTCGGATGGCAGCGTTTCAGGTACATCGAATATGCTGATTCCGGGTCGCGCTGAAGGCTTTAGCGCCTTCCAAGACAACTTCGAGCCGGCCAGTCATGAAGTTACGGTTACTGGTTACAACATCAACCAGTAGTCCCAGACTTCAGGTCTAATCAGTAAACTAGGCGGGAGAGCGAAAGTTCTCCCGCCTTTTTCTTTGCATTTGCTCGTCAAATCCAAGATGTTTTATAAAGACCGTGATATAGTATTCACTTGTTAAGATGGTTCATTTTGTGGTGGGCCTCACTATAAAAAGACTCTTATGCGCTTACGAATTCAAATTTATATTTCAATTTTCTTTGCAATATCTCTATTTGTGTTTTCTGTTTCTGCACAACCTGTAATCAGAAAAACTCAAACAACAACAGATACTCGTATATCTATCAAAGATTTTGATTATCAATTTACTATTCCATCTGAGAATTTAAGTGGTGATGAGGGGGTGGTATGTGAAGTCTCTGTCGCAGTAAACATCACACACGAAAATACATCTGAACTAACTCTTTGGCTGAAACCACCATCAAGTTTGCCCATTTTGCTTTATCAAGCAGGAGAGCCAAATCCGCCTGGGCAAGGTGAAACGCTTTATTCCACTTCATCTTCATTACGCTTACATACCGATCTCTATTCCCAAGCAGGACGCTCTACCATCGGAAATTGGACATTGATTGTTCAAGATAATGTCGAAGGAACTCAGGGCACGCTAAACAGTTGGCGTTTGATTGTCCCGTATGTTAGAGAAGAGCAAATCGCGCGTTTTTCAGCACAAACGGGGAGCCAACATCTTGAAGTGGGTGTTGATGGTTATGGCGCTTTTGGCAATTTAAGCAAACGGACAGACTATAATTTGGGCGCTTCCCATGACGTTGAACAACTGGTAGGCGTTGAGGTAGGCAGCACCGTCTATCAATCTGCCCTTTCGTTGAATGAAACTATATTGGCTGGTTTACATTTGTTTCAAGATCGACGTTTGCCGCCAGTGAATGTTATTCAAGAGGGGAACAATCGCTATAGCAGCAAGTTCTCTGTCGGCGGAATTGACGTATCGCTTTTTCAAACATTACTGGTTGAGAATGATACGTTTTTGCTGCGTCAAATATATGAATTCAAGACGACCGATACATCTATGCACCAATTTAATTTGATGCGCTTTTTTAATGCAAAGTTAATCTATCCAGGTGTGGATGAGATCGGAATTCTCAATCACGCTTATATCTATACGCCCCCGGGAAAAGCGACCTCTCCCTGGTATAACTTTAACCAGATCAATTCGCTCGAAGATGAAACGAATTATGTCAGTATGGGCGGGTTGTCTTCAGCTGCTGTCTTGACTGGACTCACGGCAGGCTCTTGGTTTGATTTTTTGCCTGTCTTCCTAACGAGAGGAACTCAGGTTTTCAACCCTACCGTGTGGTTGGGAGATTGGAACGACAACAATTTTGATGGATTGACTGACCTGGATTCTCCGATGGATATTGCTCAGGTATTAGGTTGGACCGTCACGTTGAATGATGCAGGCAGTGCGCTATTTGTTGCTGAAACGCGCTGGGGAGTCGATAGCCCTCAGCAGATTATTTCGCAAATTATAGGGCCGCCAACGCCAACTCCAACGCCAAAACCCGAGAATTTATTGCCTCCATTTTGGGTTGAACCGCTGCCTGATTTGCGGCTTCTTGTTGGCGAAAATGCTGGTGCGATTCTTGATCTTGATGATTATGTTGAAGACCCTGATTCGAACACCAACGAACTTGTGTTCTCGCTTGAATCAGAAAGGGATTTACCGTTTTCTATAAATAATGAAAACCAACTGACATGTGATCTGTCAGGATTTTCGCCGCCGGATGGAATGGCTCGTATTGGCGATCAGGGTGCGTTGACTATCACGGCGTTTGACGGTTTATACTCCGTTTCTGAAACGATACGGATTAAGACATCGACATTTCAATTGCGTCATACGTTAGCGGGGCCTCCAATTTCTATCTCTCCTAACGGTGAAGATGATATTACCATTGCGTTAGATGAGCTGGTTCTCGTTGACGGTGGTGGAGACGAGATCATCTGGTCCATCAATTCTTCGTTGTTGCCCAGCGGGGTGGAAGTCAACATTGATGAGAATAATCTGGCGCATATTTCTGGAGCGGCGCCAGAGCATCTATCTTTAGTTCCATTGATCGCTCGCCGTTCGGTTGATGGTTCTCAAGAAACGCCAGTTCCAACCTCAACTCCTACGCTGGAGCCAAGCCCGACTCCGAGTCTCACTCCGACGTGGACACCAAATCCTCCAACGCAAACCACGACGCCGACTCTAACCCCAACGGCGGTTCCGACGGTGACGCCATTGCCGCCTACTCCTACTTCGACGCTAACGCCAACGTCAACACCTACGCGACCTCCAATCGAAATCACGCCAACCGCAACGCCGACGCCTGTTTGCTCTGATGCGTTTAAGTTTTTTGTTCAACCTGAAGTCGCTGCGTTTGAGGCGCCCTCTGCTGTTGTGTTTGATGATGAGCAGAAACGAATGTTTGTAGGCCATTACTTTGATGGCAGCATCGCCGAATACCGCTTCGAGAATGGTGGGCTTCACTTGCAACAAAATATTGCGGGACGTTTTGGTTTGCGTGACATCGCGCTGGGCGACCTGAACGGAGATAACCGCGTCGATGTGATCGGGCTTAATACCGATGAGAAAGAAATGCTCTTTTATCAGGGAACCGAATCGGGAGCGTTAACGCAGAGCGCTTCCATTTTGTTGACGGGCGAGACGTTGCTGCATGAAAATTCCGTGTCGCTCTCTTCAAATATTCAGGCTATTGCCGCTGCCGACGTGGATGGCGACGGCGACGATGAGGCCATCGTGAGCGCAGCCGACGCCGTTTTGATTTATTACTGGACGGAAATCGGATGGAACTTATTGTCGCGACTCGATGTGGATGCTCAAATATTACGGATGGTCGCCGCTGACTTAGACGGCGACTCGGATGCTGATTTGGCGCTCGGCGTGAGGGCATCGCAGCATGATGAAATTCGAGTGTTTATCAATGAAGAGGGATCGTTTCGCGAGACGCAACGATTGGCGACAGACCTTTCTATCAACGGCGATTTTGTGAAACAATTGGTTGTTCGCGATTGGACGGGAGATGGCGTTGCTGATTTGGCCGCGCTGTTATTTAGCGATACCGTCCATTTTTACCGGGGACTCGGGGGCGTGAATTTTGAGTTGGTTAACGCTTCGGCTCCGTTTCCTCCAGGCGTCATTGACTCGATTGTTCCGGCTGACTTTGACGGCGACGGTCGTGTTGATCTGGCGGGGCTTCATCGCGGCATTGACGGCTTGACCGTCTTTATGGCGTGTGGAGATAATTTCTCGTTCCGGCGCTCGATTGGCGTGAAGGTCTTGCCCAGCGCTCCAGCGGATGAAACCTACATGATGACGGGCTTTGATGTTGAGGGAGACGGCGACTTCGACCTGCTCACGGTGCGCAGCCTGCGCGACCGCATGATCTTGTTAGAAAACCAGGCCATACGCCCATGATAATTTTAGATAAAATGAATAGTATCAGATGCAATAGACTGATGATCGCGCTCGCCGTGGTTAGCGCTTTGGCGGCGTTGCCTGTTTGTGCGCAAACGGTTGACGAAGATTTTGACGTCGTTGCGATCCCCATCGGAGGCTCTCTTCGTTCTGGTGAACATGAGTTCGGCGGCCCGGCGTTTTCACTCGCGGATATGGGGCTGGAGCAAGTTGTTGTTCCCAATGTGGATGGCAGCAATTTTCCCGAACCCGCCGAAGAGAGAATCCAAGTATCACGAGATCGTATAGAGATCGAACTCCTTCCCGGCGAGGCGGTGCGGTTTTTGTCTCAGCCGATGGTGGTCTCTACGACTTCGGTATTTTTTACCTCGTTTGTAACGGTTGAAAATGCGATCCCGGAGCAGATTGGCACTGCGTTTTTGGATATTGAAAATTTGGGATTAATTGGCGTTGCGTTATCGTTGCCTGGCGAGAGAAAACTAGGTGAGCGGCGTGAACTCTCCGCCGAATTTCAGCCGCTTGGGCGGCAGGTTCAATTGTTATTGCAATGCGTTGGCCCGGCGGAAGGTTCCAGCCAACCGACAACGATTGCGTGGGAGCGTTTACGCGTATTGGACGGGTTCCGGTCGCTCGATCTTGCTTTGGGCGCTACCGCGCTTACCCGTCAGGAACGCTTTTCTCCATTTCCCAAAACCTTTGAAGAAGACGAAACCGTCACCACGCCAGGCGGATTTATCAGTGCGGTTTCAAATGAGTCTCACTTGCAGTATCCAAAAGAAGCCACTCAAACGTTATTGATCGCTGTCAAATCGGCGACGGATGTGGTTCGCGCAGTAGCGCCGCTTGAGCGCTTGGTGATAGATTCGCTTACTGTTCCTCCGCCGCAGATGCTTACCGCTCAAATGTGGGCGAAGCGTCGCTCTGGCGCTGGAGGCGTTTTTTCAATTGCGCTAGGCAGCGCGCAAACCACCAGCATCGGTGTTTATGAGATGCTGGTTGATTTAATCCCGGTAGATCGGTGGGTTCGCCTCGAATGTCAGATGTTTTTTGACCACAACGCTGTTCCCTCATCATTTTTGTTCTTGCAACTACGTGAGGGCGCGTCTCAAATTTTGATTGATGACATCACGCTGCGCGGTCGGCGAGACGCCCGGTTTTTTTGGGATGAAAGCCTCGCCCCTCCAGGTTTTAACCAGTAGATGTAATTTTTCCCGCCTGCTGTTACGAATACATCCCCCGTAACTAATTTCATCTTTTTTCGTTATAGAGGTAGAGAATACAAGCGGGCATGTTTACCCATCGGAAAGTTGGCGCTTGTGACGTGCCCCTCTAGAATGGTTCCATGTGAAGTGAGAGAAATAATGAAACGGAAGGGATTTCTCTCATGTCAAAAAGCAAAGGCAAGCGGTACACGGAAGAACAGATCCTAGCGATCTTGAATGA